>CAZWXA010000089.1:0-11685 GCA_964637755.1 uncultured bacterium
CGTAGCCCACGCCGTAGCCCCCCGTCTTCCACGGCCGCCTCGCTACCGAGGCGGCCTTCCCAAACATCGCCCGGCCGGTCGCATGCGGGCCGGGCCGGGGGTGCTTCACCGGACGGATACGGTGTCGGCGTCTTCCAGGAGCCGGATTCCCTCCTCAGTGCGGCCGGAGAGGGTGTAGGCGTAGCCGAGCTGGGCCCTGAAAGAGAGGTGAGAAGATCGGTTCACCACCTCGACCTTCAGCTCGGTGGGGATGAAATCCGGCTCGATCTGGAACCCGTCCCGGGTCCCGACCTCGCAGATCGTCACGCGCTTCGGCAGCGTCATCGAGTCCTCCGGCCGGCGGGCCATCGGGCCCCGGGGACCACTCTACCACGGCCGTCAGGCGTGAAGCGCTCGCCCGGCCACCGGCATCTCAAGGCACGGGAGGACCAGGCAATGACACCCAACATCGGCATTCCCGATCCCCATGGCGCCTCGGTCGTGGCGATCCTCAACGCGCTGCTCTCCGACGAGTACGTGCTCTATACCAAGACCCGGAACTACCACTGGAACGTGGTGGGCCCCCAGTTCAACGACCTGCACAAGTTCTTCGAGGCCCAGTACGAGAGCCTCGACGACATCGTGGACGAGGTCGCCGAGCGCGCGCGCGCCCTCGGCGGCCGCGCCGCCGGCACGCTGGCGGAGTTCACCCAGCACACCCGGCTCGCGGAGCATCCCGGCAAGACCCCGGACGCGACGGGGATGCTCGCGGATCTCCTGGCGGACCACGAGACGATCATCCGCCAGCTCCGGACCGATCTCGAAGTCGCCGCGAACGCCCATCACGACGCCGGCACGAGCGACTTCCTGACGGGACTGATGGAGCGCCACGAGAAGATGGCGTGGATGCTCCGCGCGTTCCTGAGCGCGCCCATGAAGTAGCGGCCCGGGTCCCTCCGGGCAAGAGCCCGCAGGCCACACGCGCCTCAGGGCTCGTGAACCAATAGGCCCCGCGGGTGACCGTTCTGGGAAGTGTCGGGGGGAGCGGCGATCGCTCCCCCTGACGGGCACTCAGTACGAGCGCGGCAGGCCGAGGACGTGCTCGCCGACATAGGCGAGCACGAGGTTCTGGTTGATGGGCGCGGTCTTGTAGAGCCGCGCCTCGCGGAACTTCCGCTCGACGTCGTACTCCTCGGCATACCCGTATCCGCCGTGGCAGTCGATGCAGGCGTTGGCCGCGTCCCAGGCGGCCTCGGCGGCGAGATACTTGGCCATGTTCGCCGCGGGGCCGCACGGCTCGCCGGCGTCGAAGAGCGCGGCGGCCTTGTTCCGCATCAGTTCCGCGGCCTCGACCGCCGTGTGCGCCCTGGCGATCGGGAACTGGACGCCCTGGTTGGCGCCGATGGGACGGCCGAAGACGACCCGCTGGTTCGAGTACGCCACCGCTCTCTCGATGAACCAGCGCCCGTCGCCGATGGAGTCCGAGGCGACCAGGATCCGCTCGGCGTTCATCCCGTCGAGGATGTAGGCGAAGCCCCGGCCCTCCTCGCCGATGAGGCTCTCGACGGGGATCTCCATGTGGTCAAAGAACAGCGCGTTCGTGGAGTGGTTCATCATCATCCGGAGGGGCCGCACCTCGAGCCCTTTGATGCCGCGGATGTCGATCAGGAAGACCGAGAGCCCGTCGGTCTTGCGCCTGACCTCGGCGACCGGCGTCGTCCGAGCGAGCAGCAGCATGAGGTCGGACTGGAGCACGCGGGAGATGAAGATCTTCTGGCCGTTCACGACGTAGACGCCGCCGCGGCGCACCGCGGTGGTCTGGAGCTTCGTGGTGTCCGAGCCGGCGTTCGGCTCGGTCACGCCGAACGCCTGGAGCCGCAGCGCTCCCGACGCGATCCCGGGGAGGTAGGTCCGCTTCTGCTCCTCGCTGCCGTGCCGGAGCAGCGTGCCCATGATGTACATCTGGGCATGGCAGGCGCCCGCATTGCCGCCGGAGCGATTGATCTCCTCCAGGATGAGCCCGCCCTCCAGCACTCCGAGCCCGGCGCCGCCGTACTCCTGGGGGATCAGAGCGGCGAGATAGCCGGCCCGGGTCAGCTCGTCGACGAACGCCTCGGGGTACTCGCGCCCGCGATCCAACTCGCGCCAGTACTCCCCTGGATACCGCTTGCAGATCTCGGCCACGCCGGCCTTGAGGGCCCGCTGCTCCTCCGTCAGCGACAGGGTGATCACCACCCTGCTCGCTCCCTCAGCGCCCCGCTCCCTCAACGCCCCCTCCTCCGCTCCCCTTCCTCAGGGCCCCCTCCTCATCTCCCCCTGAACTGCGGGCGGCGCTTCTCGGTGAAGGCGCGCACGCCCTCCAGCCGGTCCTCCGTCACGACCGTCGCATTGTACGCCTCGATCGCGAGGATCATTCCGGTCTCGAGGTCTGTCTCGCTGCCGTACGCGATCGCCTTCTTCGCCTGGCGCACCGCGATCGGCCCGTTCTGCCCGATGGTCGTGGCGATCTCCACGGCTCGCGCCCGCGCCTGGCCCGCCGGCACGACGTGGTTCACGAGGCCCGCCGCCTTCGCCTCCGCGGCGCCGAGCCGGCGGCCCGTGAAGATCAGCTCCTTGGCGAGGGGCGCGCCGACGATTCGCGGCAGGAGCTGGGTGCCGCCGATCCCGGGAAAGATCCCCAGCGTGGTCTCCGGCATGCCGAAGACCGCGGTGTCGCCGGCGACGATGAAGTCGGAGAGGATCGCGAGCTCGCAGCCGCCGCCGAGCGCGAACCCCTCCACGGCGGCGATGACCGGGATCGGGCAGCGCAGGACGCGGGCCGCCGTCTGCTCGAAGACGACGTGCTGCGCCCGCCACGCCTCGTCGCTCATCTCGCGCCGCTCCTTGAGGTCGCCGCCGACGCAGAACGCCCGCTCGCCCGCCCCCGTCAGGACGACGGCGCGAGCCTCCGGATCGCGAGCCAGGTCCTCGAAACAGGCCAGGAGGTCCTCGCCGAGTGGCGTGTTCATCGCGTTGTGCGGCTCGGGGCGGTTCATGATGACCGTGACCAGGTGGCCGCCAGTGGAACGAGTCACGAGCAGATGCCGGAACCGTGGAGCGCGCGGAGTCACGGCCAGAGCATAGCACCGGACCTCGGGGCCGTGGCCGGCCACCCCCTCACGAGACGAGCGCCGGCGCACGGACGGGCGCCGTCACTCGCGATCCGAAGTCGAGTCCGCCGACAACGGGTCCCTGGCCCGCTTTCCCCGGAGATTCCGGAGGCGCGGGGCGACGAGAGACCAGCCCGAGAGTGGACCCGCCGCGAGGGGACCGCGAGTACCCGCGCGTCGAGGTCCTCGCGCGACGAGGGCGAATCGGTCGAGACCGGGAACAACGGTTACACTCTGTCAACCGCGGGAGGCGGGCAGGGCCTCCCTGTCCCTCGTCAGCCCGGCCCATCACATGGCGAGCAGTCGACCAGCGCCGGCCCGAGGCTCCGGCCATCCCACCGTGGTTCCTTCACCGCGACCCTGCCTTTCCGCTATTCCGAAGAGCTCGGCAGAGCTCGGCGGATCGAGCGATGGGAGGCCCGACTGGGGCCCGGCCGCCGCTCCCGCCGGTCCGCCGATCTTGCACGACATTTGCTGTGGTCACCTCCAGGGGGAGGTGCCCGATGATGACTCGAAGGCAGGCGACGTCCTGGATTCTGCTGCTCCTCGCGGCCACGGCGGCACCCGCCGTGGCTGCCGACGACTCCAGAGTGAAGGCGGCGACGAGGCAGGTGGCGCGCGGGACTCAGAAGATCGGCGAGGGCAGGTTCAGCGAGGGCGCCCACGAGACGGCGCGGGGCGTCGGCAACACCATCGTGGAGGGCGGCAAGTTCACGGGCCAGAAGCTGCGGGAATCCAGCAGGGCCGCCGAGCCCGAGGCGAGGAGCGCCTGGGCCGCGTTCAAGGTCGCGGCCACCGACGCCGGCCGCGGCGTCAGGAAGTTCCTCGTCGAGCTGTTCTCCAACTAGCCTGCGCCCGAAGGGGCGCCATCTGTCTCTCCTCGAGCGGCCCGCGGTTCTTCCGTGGCATCCCCGGTCGGCCGGCAGGCTCAGCCGACGAACTTCAGGATCGCGTCCACGACCGCCGCCGGCTGCTCCTCCGGAATGAAGTGGCCCGACTCCAGCACCGCGTGCCCCTTGACGCGCTCGCACCGATCCTGCCAGACCCCGAGCATGTCAGCGCTCTGGGCGCTGCGGCTCGCGCCCCAGAGGATCAGGGTCGGCACGCCGATCTTCCTGTCACGATCGGCCACATCGTGCTCCAGGTCGATCGTGGCCCCGGCTCGGTAGTCCTCGAAGCCGGCGCGCATCGCCCCGGGCTGCCGGAAGCACCGGACGTATTCCTGGACGGCCTCCTCCTCGATCGCCGACGGATTGTAGGCCCACGCCTTGTAGCAGTGCCTCAGGTAGATCTCCTCGCGGCCGGCGGTGAGCGCCTCCGGGAGATCGGGGACCTGGTGGAAGAACCAGTGCCAGACCCGCCGCGCGCTCCTCTGGTCGATGCGCTCGAAGACGTCGTAGGTCGGCGCGATGTCGAGGAGCACCAGGTGCGTCAGGAGCGACGGGTGGTCGAGGGCGAAGCGATGGCCCACCCTGGCTCCGCGGTCATGACCGACGAGGATGACCGGCGCCAGCCCGAGGGCCTGGATCAGCTCGGCCATGTCCGCCGCCATGCGGCGCTTGTCGTAGCCCGAGGCCGGCCGATCGGAGTCACCGTACCCGCGAAGGTCGGGCGCCACCACGGTGAACCGCTCGGCCAGCGCCGGCATCACCTTGCGCCACATGTGGCCCGTCTGCGGGTAGCCGTGGAGGAGGACCATGCCGGGGCCCGCGCCCATTCCGCGGTAGTGGATGCGGACGCCGTCTCGAACGGTGAGGACATTTCTCCGCATCGGCCGAGTGTATACTGCTCGCGACCACATGAAAAGAATGGTGGAACGACGGCCATGAACGCTGTGCTCGCCACGCGGTGGTGCGAGCCCAGCGGTCTGGAGTACGCCTCTGTCCCGACACCCACCCCGGGGCCGGGCGAGGTGCTCATCGACGTGAAGGCGATCGGGTGCAACTTCCCCGACATCCTGATCGTCCAGGGGAAGTACCAGAAGCGGCCGCCGCTCCCCTTCACCCCGGGTGTCGAGGTCAGCGGGCTCGTGCGGGCGTGCGGCCCCGGCGCGGCGCGCTTCAAGCCCGGCGATCGCGTGTTCGCGCTGATGGGGCTCGGAGCCTACGCCGAGGCGGCGGTCGCTCCCGAGCGCCAGGTCTACCCGCTGCCGCCGTCGCTCGGCTTCGACGAGGGCGCGGCCTTCGGGCTCGTGTACGAGACCTCGTACTGCGCGCTCGTCCACCGCGCCGCACTCCGCGCCGGCGAGTGGCTCCTCGTCCACGCCGCGGCGGGTGGTGTGGGTCTCTCGGCCGTGCAGATCGGCAAGGCGCTGGGGGCGCGCGTGATCGCCACTGCCGGCGCGCCCGAGAAGCTCGAGATCGCGCGCCAGTCCGGCGCCGACGTGCTGATCGATTACCGCGCCGAGGACTGGGTCGCCCGGGTCAAGGAGGTGACCGGTGCCGGCGCCGACGTGATCTACGATCCCGTCGGCGGCGACGTCTTCGACGGCTCGACCAGATGCATCAACTTCGAGGGACGGCTGCTCGTGATCGGGTTTGCCGGCGGCCGCATCCCGGAGATCGCGGCCAACCGGATCCTGCTGAAGAACATCAGCATCGTCGGCGTGCACTGGGGGCTCTACCAGGAGCGCCGCTCGCCGCTCCCCGCGACGTGGATGGACGAGCTCCTGGCCCTCGTCGAGCAAGGCAAGCTCCGCCCCGTCGTCTACAAGCGCTTCCCGCTCCAGCAAGCCGCGGACGCGCTCGGGGCGATCGTCTCGCGGGCGAGCTACGGCAAGGTCGTGCTCGTCCCGTGAGGGAGCTGGCGGGGCGCGTCGCCGTCGTCACCGGCGCGGGCAGCGGGATCGGTCGCGCCCTGGCGCAGGCGTTGGCCCGCGAGGGTATGCGGGTCGTCGCGGCCGACATCGACGCAGCGGACCTCGCCGAGACCATCGAGGGGCTCGACGCGGTGGCGGTGCGCACCGACGTGGCGGAGCGGGCGCAGGTCGCGGCGCTGGCCGACCGCGCGTGGGCGGCCTTCGGCGCGGTGCACGTGCTCTGCAACAACGCAGGTGTCGCCGCCTGGGGCGGGCTCGAGGCGGCCACGCACCAGGACTGGCAGTGGGTGCTCGGGGTGAACCTCTGGGGCGTCATCCACGGCGTCGAGGCGTTCGTCCCGCGGATGATCGCGCAGAAGCAGGAGGGGCACATCGTCAACACCGCCTCGATGGCCGGGCTCGTCGCGACCCAGGGCCTCGGCGTCTACAACACCTCGAAGTACGCCGTCGTCGGCCTCTCGGAGACCCTCGCGAAGGACCTCCGCGCCTACGACATCGGCGTCTCCGTGCTCTGCCCGATGGGCGTCGCCACGCGCATCCGCTCGAGTGAGCGGAACCGGCCGCCGGCGCTCCGGAACCCGGTCGCGCGCGAGGCCCTGGCCGTCGAGCTGATGGGGCGGACGCTCTCGCCGGAGCACGTGGCCGACCTGGTCGTCGCGGGCATCCGCCGGAACCAGCTCTACGTCATCCCGCACGAGGAGGGGCTCGACGCCATCCGGAAGCGCTTCCAGCGGATCGAGCGCGCGATCGTCGAGCGCGAGGCACGCTGAGATGGGGCGCGCGCCGCGGAAGCCGTTCAGCTGCACCGTCGTCTCGGAGACGGTGACGATCTCGCTGGCCAGACGAAAGGGGTTCAGCGAGCGCGACGACTTCTACGTGCAGTGCAGCGAGTCCGAATGCCAGTACTTCGACACGAACCAGCCCCCCTGCCCGCTCAACCTCGGCATGTTCGCCGAGGAGCTCGAGATGCGGGCGGCGCGCCGGAGGGAGCGGCTGGCGTAGCTCCGGCTGGGCTTCTCTCGCCCGGTCTCGTGGGCCGGCGGGTCCATGTGGGTCCCCGTGTCCGCGTCCACGATCTGTGTGTTCGCGCGCGGCAGGAATCAGGAGACGGCGGGCGCCGTTAGCGGGGAAGGACCGCGATCGCGTCGATCTCGATGAGCATGCCCTCGATGGCGAAGCGGTTGATCTCGATCAGCGTGCTCGCGGGCCGGTTCGCCTTGAAGTACTCCTTCCGTACCTCGTTGACCTTGGCCCGGTCGTCGCGGTTCTCGAGGTAGACCGTCACCTTCACGACGTCGTCGAGCGTGGCGCCGGCCGCGGCGAGCGCCGTCTTCATGTTCTCGAGCACCTGGCGCGTCTGCGCCACGACATCGTTCGGGCCGACGAGGGTGCCGTCCGCGTCGAAGCTGCCCTGGCCCGACACGTAGACGGTGCGTCCGGCCACGACGGCGTCCGAGTAGTGGCTGATCGGCTCCGACAACCCCTTGGCTCTGATGAGCGTGTGCATACCGTCTCCCCTATCTCGGCTCTTGCTGACGCCCGACCTCGAGCATCCTGCCGACCTTCGCGTCCCTGGTGACGTTGGCGCTGGCGTACCCGATCGTCTCGCCCGACAGCACATCCACGACACGCGCGTCGAGACTGATCTGGTCGCCCAGCTCCGTCGCCGACGCGAGCACCACGAGGTCGACGCCGTACCCCTTGGCGAGGAGCCGGGCACCCTCCGGCCTCGCCAGATCCGATCGCTTGAGACCGAGCTGCTGGAGGACCTGCCCGAGCAGGCGCCGCTCGATCACCATGAGACGCGGGTTCAGGGCGAGGCGCCGGATCAGCCGGTCCGCAACGTAGCGGCTGAAGTCGCTCGTCACCCCGTGGCTGTCGGTGAAGTCCGTGATCGCGATCCGCACCGCCGTGCTCTCCGGAGCGACCTGCGCGATCTGGCTGGCGAGCTGGTCGACCGCCTCCTGCAGATCCATGGCCTGCGCCGGCACGACGAGGCACAGCGTCGCGAGGCCCAGTGCCGCCGCGGCGGCGGCCCGCCCCTTTCCCGTCATCTTCCCCTCCCCCCCCTGCTCAATTCGCACGCGCTCACCGCTCGGGGACCGCTTCGGCGCCGCTCCGCGTCTCGCAGGCCTCCGAGACCGCCCATGTCCCTGCAGCGAGGGAGCGCGAGGGCGGAACGGGGCCTGTCGCTGCCCCGTGCGACGCCTGGCATCCGGCCCTCTGCCCGGCCGCGTCAGCCGCGGCCGAGATGCCGGCCTCCCCACGCCGCGGTGCGACGATATACTCGGGAGCGGTGAGCGTCAAACCGAAAGTCGAACAGCCCGCCGGATGCCCGAGCGGATTCAGATGACGGGCGCGCCGGTTGCCTTTCCCGTCGCGATCCGGCCAGCGGATCCGCTCGGCGCGGTCCGGCTGACGCGGGGCCGGCCGGAGATGCGAGCCCGACATCGAGCGGGGAGCTGGCCCGGCGGAGCCCGCCTCGACGGCCTCATCTGGTGTGCCGAGCCGCGGCCAGTGCGGGCGCACGCCATCTTCTCGGCCACGGGCAAGCGCATCCTCGAGCTGCCCATCTCCAGGACCGACCTCACCGCCTGAAGCCGCGGGCGACAGGCAGCGGAACCCGGGTTCCGGTGCCCGCCCGACTCGCTCACCCCCGCGGCGCCGATCGCGGCGGCTCTCCTGTCGGGACTCCGGGGGGTCACGAAGCCGGGCGGGTGCAGACGTAGAGCACGTGCGGGTACGGAAGGACGTCCACCATCAGGTGGCGGTGCACGCCGAACCCGACGCGCTCCAGGACCTCCTGGAGCGCGTCGGCGGGCCAGTAACGGACGGGCGTCCGGGGGTCCATCATCCGGTCGAGCGCCCAGGTGAACCAGCGCTTGTAGGCCGGGCGGGTGTCCACGTCCTTGATCAGGAGCCTCCCGCCCGGGACCAGGGCGCCGTGGAGCCGCCGCACGAGGGGCTCGACGCTCGCCGCGGGGATGTGGTGCACGATGTCGAGCATGTACGCGGCCGCGTAGAGGCCGTTGCCGGCGAAGTCGCGCGCGTCGCCCTGCCGGTACGAGACGTTGGCGAGGCCGAGACGCTCGGCGGCCCGCCGGGCCATCGCGATGCGCCGGGCGTTCACGTCCAGGCCCTGGACCCGCCGCGCCGGAGCGACCGACGCGTAGTAGAGCGAGAAGAGGCCGAAGCCGCAGCCGATGTCGAGCACCTCGCCCGATTCCAGCAGATACTGGCCGATCTCGACGAGGAACCGCTGGCGGAGGATGCCGAAGCGCGCCCAGCAGTAGGCGCGCACCACCGGGGCGTCGTACGCGCGGATGATCCTAAGAACCTGCTCGCTTCGCATAGATCCGGTAGCCGTCCCCCTGGCGATCGATCCCATAGGCGCTCTCGATCCACGACTCGAGCGCCGGAAAACGCGACAGCCGCTCGTAGCCGCCGGACGGCCACCCCCGCTCGAGCAGCACGATGAACCGGGGCGGGCGGGCCGCGAGCGCTCCGACGAACTCGTCCCGGAGCCCTCGGATGAACGGCCGATCCACGTCGTGATAGAAGTGGAAGTCGTAGATGAACCGTGTCGGCTGCCGCAGGCCCAGCGCGTAGAGCGCGTGGATGCCCCCCTCCCCGGTGTCGAGCACCTGGACGGTCTCTCCCGGACCGACGCGCCCGTCGAGATCGGCCACGATCCGGCTCGCGCGCCCGACCTTCGCCCGGATCCAGTCCGGATCCGTCTCGCGAAGCCCCTTCACGTAGAGCTGCCCGGAGAGCGCGACCAGGGCCAGGAGGGCGACCCACCGAGCAGGGCGCGCCGCCGACAGCGCGAGCCCGGCCGCGAGGGAGGCGAAGAGCGCGAGGGGATCGAGCTGGTACTCCCAGCCCTTGCCCTGCGCGAGGAAGTGGGCGGCCCCGTATGCGACGCCCGCCAGCGCGAGCCCCCGTCGCATCTCCCACGGCCTGACGGCGCACGCGGCGAGCGCCAGGACCCCGAAGAGCGTCCACACCCGGGCGCCGTACGGCCACCAGCCGAGCGCGGTCCACGGAGACACGCGCGCGAGCTTCGAATAGAGCGGCAGGACGTAGCCCGCGAAGGTCTCCACGAAGGCGCCGAGCCCCCCCATCCAGGCGAGCCAGGCCAGACAGGCCAGCAGCATCACCGCTCCGCCCGCGACGACCGCCAGCGCGGCGCGCCGCCACCCACGGCGGTCGCGCCGGCCGGCGACCGCGGCGGCCCCGGTGATCAGCACCAGGAACAGCACGGCCGGAGGCTTCAGGGCCACGGCAGCGCCCGCGACCAGTCCGGCGAGAGCGAGACGCCAGGTTCGCACCGGAGGCGCCACGAGCAGCAGGCCCGCGACGAGGAACGGGCTCAGGAGGAAATCGCGCTGACCCGCGAGCCAGACGCCGCCGGCGAGGTGGTAGAGCGCGAAGAGCAACGCCGAGACCGCCGCGGCGCCGGCACCGAACGGTCGCGCGTAGAGCGCGAGCAGCAGCGCCGTGAGGCTAAGCCAGCCCAGGTCGAACACCCGCCACGCGAGATCGCCGCCCCCGAGGGTGCGGAGCACCGCGAGGTGCGCGAGATAGGCGCCCGGCGCGTTCATGTCGAAAATGTCGCGGTACGGCACGGCGCCGTGCTCGATGAGCCAGGCGACGTAGTGCATGAGGGGCGCGTCGTGGATGAGTGGCCAGCCGCGCGAGAGCCAGGCGAGGTGGAAGACGGCCCCGGCCAGCGCCGCCACGAGCACGACCCCGAAAGTCGCCCCGCGCTTCATGCCGGCGTGGACCAGGTCACCGTGCCCGAGATGACGCTCATCGCCCTCGACGCCACCATGGCGCCGCTCACGATCCTGGAGCGTGCCGGGCAACCATGCCCCTGGTCGCTGGCTCCGGCAGCGCGAACACGGCGATCGGCGTGTCCCACCGGGGGCGGCTCGCTGCGTCGCGGCGCCTCACGAGCCGCCGTCCCCGGACGGGCCGTCGAATACCGCGTGCCGCCCGGTCCCTGGACCTGCGGCAGCTGGGCGATATCGCGATCTCCAGCGTCATGCGCGGTCCGGTTGCCTCCTCGTGGCCTCATCGAGGCTGGAATACTCCTCCCCTGCAGCCGACCGGGGCGGGCTGACGTCGTGGCCCTGCTCCGCCTCCGCGCCGGGGGCGACCCGGCCGATCCCGGTGGGGATCGTACCCCAAAGGCAGTGCCGCCATGGCCGAGCCAGCCGGCTCGTTCTGGCTGCACCCAAACCTCGCCAGATTGCGTCTCCGGCGAGAGGACGGGGAATGCCATGTCAGCCTCGGCTTGGGCTCCTCCCGCCTGAAACGCGGGGCCCTCTCTCCCGTCTAACCAGGCACAGGCAACACAGGCGTAGGCGACAGAGGAGGTGCCCCATGAAGAGACTCGTTGCAGCACTCGCGATCGTCGCCCTCACGGCGACGGCAGTCCCCGCCTTCGCGTGGCCCGGCCACGGGGGATTCCAGGGCCGGCATGGCGGCCGGTCCGGGCACGGCCAGCAGTTCGGGCACGGCCAGCAGTTCGGGCACGCCCAGCGGTTCGGGCACCCTCACCTCTTCGGGCCCGCCATCGTCGGCGGCCTGATCCTCGGCGGCATCCTTGCCTCGCGGTGCGGCTGGCAGCCCGGATACTGGGTGCAGCAGCCCTCCTACGATCACTGGGGTCGAGTCATCTACCAGCCGGTATGGGTGCCGGCCCAGTGGGTCTGCGGCTGACAACGAAAGCGG
>CAZWXA010000090.1:0-11675 GCA_964637755.1 uncultured bacterium
CGACGGCGGTGTAGTAGGCGTCGATCTCCGCGGCCGACCCCATCGACCCGAGCCCCGCCTTCTCGCGCACGATGCCGCGCTGGACGGTGCGGTAGCGCCGGAGCGCGTACGCCCGCCCGGTGAACCCGCGCTCGACGGTCGTCCGCTCGGCCTCGGTCATGCGGTTGTAGGCGCCCGCCAGCGTGCGGAAGAACTGCTCGGCCGCCTCGCGGGCCTTCTGCTCGGCCTCGAGGATGCCCTTGCTCCCCTCGACCCACTTCCCGAGGAGCTGGATGCTGTCGATGGGCTCCACCGGGCTCGGCTTCCACCGCTTCGAGTCCAGATCCTTCGCCGCCTGGAGCTGGCCCAGGACCTCCGCCTTCCCGGCCGTCAGCGCCTGCTTGAGGGGCCCCTGGAGGGACGCCGCGGGAATGACGAGGGGGAGCGCGGGGACGGCCAGCTCGGTAGGCGGCGACACGACGGCGATCAGGTAGATCGGCTCCGGCTGCGAGAAGACCACGCTCGGGGTCACCGGAGAGCCGGGCGCCGTGGAAGCCGGCGCCCCGGCCGGCGGGGGCTGGCCCCCCGCAGCCGGCGGCGGCGGCGTCGCGGCAGGAGCTGCTCCGGCAGCTCGGGCCTCGGGCTTCTTCCCGCCCGCGTCCCGCGCCCCCGGGGTCGGCGCGCCGCCGGAAGCCGCGTCCGGCCCCGCCGGCGGCTCGAGAGAGATCGACTCGATCCTCGACGAGACCACGCGGCGGCCCTGGAGGGTGTTGTTGAGGAAGAACAGCGTCTTGCCATCGGGCGAGAAGCGCGCCTTCCGGATCACCCCGAGCCCGATCCCGCGGGACGGGAGATTGAAGACCACCGGGGCGGCGTCGACCGTGCCGGTTCCCGGCTCCGCGGTCACGTCCATCACCCGCACGGTGCGGGGCAGGGCCGCCGAGTTGATGATGACGGCGAGCTTCGAGCTGTCGGGCGACCAGGCCAGGAGCCGGATGCTGGTCTGGGCCTTCTTCGTCGGCTCGTCCCGGAGGATCTCACGCGTCTTGCCGGTCTCGCGCTCGACGAGGAGCACCTGGTGGCCGTACCCCTTGTCCTTCTCCTCGAACAGGCGATGGATCGCCACCTGCTGGCCGTTCGGGGCCCAGAGGAACTCCTCCCCGAACGGCAGCGGCGTCCCGGTTGCCACCCATTGATCGGTCGCGGCCAGGTTCGCCAGGTCGTGGACCCAGACGTGCTTGAGGTCGGCACTGCTGTCGGTCGACCAGGTGATCGACCGCCCGTCCGGATGCCACCGCGCATCCGAGCAGTACCAGACCGTGAGCAGCGGCCGCTTCGGCCCGCGCGGCGAGCCCACCCGGGCCCCGCCCCCCGGCTCGAGCTGGACAACGATCCCGCGGCTCCCCTGCGCCGGCCGGTCCAGGTATCCCTTCAGCGTGAGCGGGTTCTTCACGACCTGCTCGTCGAGCGGCGGCTCGATGCTGTCGACCTGCGTCGGCCCGGGGACGCGGAAGAGGACCTTCTGGCTGCCGTCGAGGGCGTCAGCCACGACGAGCGGAAACGAGTTGTCCTTGTCCCGCCAGCCCGCGTAGAGGATCCGCCGGCTATCCGGCGCCCAGTGCGGGTACCCGGGCCCGCCGCACTGGTCGAAGAGCGCTCCCCCCGTGTCGGCCACGCCAGCCGCCGACTCGATGCCAGGGTCGCCGACCTCCGCCGTGAGCAGCTTCGGCGAGGCCCCCTCGATGTCCGAGACGTAGAGCTTGAAGACCGGCTCGGTGTACGGCTCCTCGCCCTCCCCCTTGACCTCCCGCCGCTCGTAGAGCACGTAGAGGAGCCGGTCCCCGGTGGGCGCCGGCTCGAAGTGGATGACCTGCCCCTCGATCGGCAGCTTCCGCGGATCCTTGCCGTCCAGGCCCACGCTGGAGACGGCCCCCTTCGTCAGGAAGAGGATCCGAGCCCCGCCGGGCGCCTCGACCGTGGCGTCGCGCAACGCCACCTCTCCCGCAAGCCCCGTGAACTTCTTCTTGAGCGCCTCCTGGGCAGAGACGGGCTTCGTGGGGGCCGCCGGGCTCTCCGGCGGACCGGGCTTGTCCGGCGCCGGCGAGGCCGGGCGCGCCTCCTCCGCGAGTGCCAAACCTGGCCCCAGCAGGCTCTGGACCGACAGCAGCGAGACGAGCAGCAGCAGCGCGATCATCGGCACCCTCCCGGCCGGCGGCAGGTCCCCGGGGATGCCGCCCGCATGCAAGACTCTACGTCGGCCGGCCTCCCGTCTTCAAGACCGCCCCGTGTCCCGCCGGCGAACCCAACGCGGTCGAGGGTTACGGGCGTTCACCGGTCCCGGGTTCTCCGGGAAGCGGGGGCCGTCTCTTCAACGCGCGGCGACGACTTCGTGATGACCGTCGGGTGTGACGTGTCGGTCGGCCATCGTGCCGACGATCGGGACGCGATCCACCTCTTTTGCGTCGAGACGGTCACCGCGCAAACGATGACGCCGAAGGCGGTGTCCTTGCTCGGGAGCGCTGACGCTGGCAGGTAACCGAGGTGGACCAAGGTCCACTAGGCCGGCCCGATGACGTCGACTACACTCATCATGGACGCTTACGTCGGTGATCTCGTGAGCGTCGTCGATCTGAACACTGTCCGCGGCGCGACGGTCAAGCTCGGAGTCGATCCGCTGGGAGGCGCCGGGGTGCATTACTGGGGGATGATCGCCGAGCGTTACAAGCTGCCGATGACGGTGGTGAGCGAGGCAGTGGATCCGACCTTCCGCTTCATGACGGTCGACTGGGACGGGAAGATCCGCATGGCCTGCTCGTCGGCCTACGCGATGCAGCGCCTGATCGCGCTCAAGGATCGCTTCGATGTCTATCTGAGCCGAGTCCAGGGCGAGGCGCACGCGATCATTCATAGGGCCTTCGAGGCGGGAGCGGGGGGCTGAACGATGCTCGGCACCCCCTCCCCGATGTCTGCACCACCGCCTCTCGAAGAGCCAATCCGGGCGGAGCTCTTCGGGATCGAGCGTCTCGAGCAGCATGCCGAGAGCCTGGCGGTCGCCCAGCATGTCACGGGCGAGTCGGGCAAGGGGCGGCCCTTGTTGCCGCGTGTCCAGGACAACGGGCGCGTCCTGCGCCAAGCGTATCCCGTGATCGCCGCCGCCATCCGAGAAGAACGGGCGATCACACCGGCGGCGGAATGGTTGGTCGATAACTTCTACATCGTGGACGAACAGCTGCGCGAGATCCGCGACGACCTGCCGGCCGGTTTTTATCGCGAGCTGCCCAAGCTGGCCGGGGGACCGCTCGCCGGTTATCCGCGCGTCTACGGCATCGCCTGGGCGTTCGTCGCGCACACGGATAGCCGGTTCGACCCCGAAGCACTCCGTCGGTTCGTGCGCGCCTACCAGCGCGTCCAGCCCCTGACCATCGGGGAGCTGTGGGCGGTCGCGATCACGCTTCGGGTGGTGCTCGTCGAGAATCTTCGGCGCGTGACCGAGGCGATCGTCCGAGGTCGGGCCGCGCGCCGGGAGGCCGACGCGCTGGCGGACGATCTCCTCGGACTCGGCCGCCGACCCGGCGAGCCGGCGGCGGCCCTCCGACGGCTCGAGGGGGCCCGATTGGTGACCGCCTTCGCGGTGCAGCTTGTCCAGCGGCTGCGCGATCAAGACCCCGCGGTGACCCCCGCGCTTCGCTGGCTGGACCAACGCCTCGCGGCCCAGGGCACCACGCCCGATGACATCGTCCGGCTCGAGCATCAGCGACAGGCCGCGATGAACGTGACCGTGCGCAACGTGATCATGAGCATGCGCCTGATGTCGGCGCTCGACTGGGCCGAGTTCTTCGAGAGCGTCAGCCTGGTCGACGAGCTGCTCCAGGCGGCCCCCTACTATGCCGCGATGGACTTCGCCAGCCGTGATGGCTACCGGCACGCGATCGAAGAGCTCGCGCGGGGCTCCGGCTGTTCAGAGCTGGACGTTGCCCGGCAGGCCGTTCTCCACGCAAAGGGTCCCGAGGGCGACGCACGCGGAACCGACGACCTGGTTGACGACCGATGGCAGGATCCCGGCTTCTACCTGATCGGGCACGGGCGTCCACTTTTCGAACGGGCGCTCGGCTTCCGAGCGACGCCGGCACGTCGGCTGCTTCGCGCGTACGTCGCGGCGGCGACGCCCGGATACCTCGGAACGATCTTGCTTCTCAGCGGATTCATCCTCGCGCTGCCCCTCCTTGCCGCGCATGCATCGGGCGTGGGACCGGCGGGCCTCTTCGTGCTCGGGCTGCTGGCGGTCGTCCCGGCCTCGGACGTGGCGATCGCCCTGCTCAACCGTGCCGTCACGACGCTGCTCGCACCGAGCATCCTGCCTCGGCTCGAGCTCCGCGACGGCGTGCCGTCACATCTGCGGACCATGATCGTGGTGCCGACCCTGTTGACGGACCGCATCGAGGTCGACGAGCAGATCGAGCGGCTGGAGGTGCACTATCTCGCGAATCCGGACGGCGATGTTCACTTCGCCCTCCTCTCCGACTGGACGGATGCGCCGACCGAGAGCGCATCGGGTGACGAGGAGACTCTGGCGGCGGCGCGCGAGAGCATCGCGCGTCTGAACCGGCGCCACGGCGATGCCCCGGGTGGCGGCGAACGATTCCTCCTCTTCCACCGTCGACGGCTCTGGAACGGGAGTGAGGGCGTGTGGATGGGGTGGGAACGCAAGCGCGGAAAGCTCCATGAGTTGAATCGCCTCCTTCGCGGGGCGACCGATACCACGTTTCTGCCCACGGATGGCTCGGCGGCCGTCCCGCCGCCCGGCGTCCGGTACGTGATCACGCTTGACGCCGACACCCGCCTGCCGAGGGGAGCGGTCAATCGGCTGGTCGGCACGATGGCCCATCCCCTGAATCGTCCGAGGCTCGATCCCGGCACCGGGCGCGTCGTCGAGGGGTACGCCGTGCTCCAACCGCGAGTGACTCCGCCCCTGCCCGGCCGCGAGGGCTCGTTCTTCCAGCGCCTCTCGTCGGGTCCATCCGGCATCGACCCGTACGCAGCGGCCGTGTCCGACGTCTACCAGGATCTCTTTGGTGAAGGCTCGTACACCGGCAAGGGTATCTATGACGTGGACGCGTTCGAGGCGGCCCTGGCGGGACGGGTGCCGGAGAACGCATTGCTGAGCCACGACCTCTTCGAGGGCCTCTTCGCGCGTGCCGGCCTGGTCACCGATGTCGAGCTCTTCGAGAGCGCTCCATCTCATTACGGGGTCGCCGCCGCCCGCCAGCACCGATGGGCACGAGGCGACTGGCAACTGCTTCCGTGGATTCTCCGGACGCCGCTGCCGCTGATCGGGCGCTGGAAGATGGTGGACAACCTGCGACGCACGTTGTCGGCTCCGGCCGCCTTTGTCGCCTTGGTCGTGGGGTGGACGCTGCCAGGCGCATCGCCCGTGGTGTGGACCGGATTCGTGCTCGCGACGATCGCGTTGCCCACGTTCTTGCCGGTTCTCGCTGGGTTGATCCCACGGGCGTACGGCATTTCGAAGCGCAGCCACGCCCGCGCCGTAGGCAGGGACGTCGGTTTGGCTGCCCCGCAAACGGCGCTGGCCATCACGATGCTGGCCCACCAGACCTGGCTGATGAGCGATGCCATCGCGCGGTCGCTCGCCCGCGTGTACGTGACGCATCGCAACCTGCTGGAGTGGGTGACCGCGGCCCACGCGAAGGCCGGTCTGCGGCTGGATCTCTGGGGCTTCTACCGGCGAATGGGCTGGGGGGTCGTGCTCGCCGCCGCCGCCGGAGCCGTGGCGGCGTGGTGGCGCCCCGAGGCGTGGCCCGTCGCCCTGCCATTTCTGCTGCTGTGGGCCGCGTCACCCATGGTCGCCCGCTGGATCAGCGTGCCGTGGCGAGCGACGAAGACGACCCCGCCGTCGTCCGAGGATACGCGAGCCCTCCGGTTGATCGCCCGTCGAACCTGGCGGTTCTTCGAGACGTTTGTCGGGCCCGACAGCCACGCCCTGCCCCCCGACAATTTCCAGGAAGAGCCGAACCCGGTCGTGGCCCACCGCACGTCGCCCACGAACCTGGGACTGTATCTCTTGTCCACCGTGGCCGCTCACGATTTCGGCTGGCTCGCCACACTCGACGCCGTCGAGCGCATTGAAGCCACCCTCGAGACGATGAACACCCTCGAGCGCTTCCACGGCCACTTCTACAACTGGTACGACACCAAGGACTGCCGTTCGCTCGAGCCGAGGTACGTGTCGTCGGTGGACAGCGGGAATCTCGCCGGCCATCTGATCGCACTGGGGCACGCCTGTCGGGACATGATCGATCACCCGTTCGTCGGCCGCGCGTCACTCGCCGGGATCGAAGATGCAGCGCTCCTCGTCCGCGAATCCGCACGCGCGCTGGCCGACGATCGACGCGGCCGTACGGTCACCCGAGAGCACCTCGACGAGGCGCTCGACGCCGTCACGGCGGCGCTCAAGGAGACCCCACGCACTCCGGCGGAGTGGGCGCAGCGCCTCGGGGCGCTCGAAGCCTCCGCCCACACCGTGACGACCATCGCGCGAGTCCTGGTCGGGGAAGATCGTGAGAAGCCGCAGACCGATGTCCTCGTCTGGGCCGAGGCAATGCGGGCGGGGATCCAAGGCCACGCGCGCGATCTCGACGCGATCATGCCCTGGTCCCGGCTGCTCGACTCCGATGCGCTGGCGGGTGCCACGTCCGGATTGACGGCCGTGGAGCGCCTCGCCGCTGGCGTCCTGACCCTCGCGGACACGCCGGAGCATTGTGAAGCCGCGATACGCGAGCTGACGATCCGGAGGGGCCGCCTGGTGATCGCGAGCGACGGACGAGGGGACCCCCGGGCAGAAATCGACACGCTCGTCGACAGCCTCGAGCGTTCCGCTGCCGCGGCGGAGTCACTGATCCGTCGCCTCACGAAACTCGCTCGTGATGCGGCGATGATGGCAAGCGCCATGGACTTCGGCTTCCTCTACGACCCGATGCGGAAACTGTTCGCGATCGGCTACCGCGTCACGGACGGCACTCTTGACTCCGGTCGCTACGACCTGCTCGCCTCCGAGGCCTGCCTCACGAGCTTCGTCGCGATCGCGAAGGGCGATGTCCCCGTGTCGCACTGGTTCCGGCTGGGCCGGGCCCTGACCCCGGTGGAACAGGATTCGGTCCTCGTGTCCTGGTCTGGGTCGATGTTCGAGTACCTGATGCCCGCGCTGGTGATGCGCGCGCCGGCGGGGAGCCTGCTGGAGCAGACATGCCGGCTCATCGTCCGCCGCCAGATCACGTATGGCGCTGAACGCGGCGTCCCCTGGGGCGTCTCCGAGTCGGGCTACAACGCGCGTGACCTCGAGATGACCTACCAGTACTCGAACTTCGGTGTGCCGGGCCTCGGGTTGCGACGGGGACTGAGCGAGGATGTCGTCATCGCCCCCTATGCGACCGCCTTGGCGGCGATGATCGATCCCGCGGCCGCCGTCCGGAACTTCCGCCGCCTCACGGCCGCCGGTGCCAGCGGTGGGTACGGCTTCTACGAGGCCCTCGACTACACGGGCCCCCGGCTCGCGGAGGGCGCGCGAGTGGCGGTGGTCCGCGCCTACATGACGCACCACCAGGGCATGCTGCTCGTCGCCATCGCGAACACTCTCCACGACGGCGCGATGCGGGCGCGCTTTCACGCCGAGCCGATCGTCCAGGCGACCGAGCTCCTGCTCCAGGAACGGACCCCACGGGGGGTTGCCGTCGCCCGGCCACGCGCGGAAGAGGTGGCGGCCGTCGGGGACGTCCGGGAGTTCGTCCCTCCCGTCGTGCGGCGCTTCACCTCGCCGCACGGTTCGACACCGCGCACCCATCTCCTGTCCAACGGGCGCTACGCGGTCATGGTCACGACGGCGGGTTCGGGATACAGCCGCTGGCGCGATCTCGCCGTCACCCGCTGGCGGGAGGACGTCACGCGCGACGCGGGGGGGACGTACGTGTTCCTTCGCGACGCCGACAGCGGCGAAAGCTGGTCGGCCGGCTACCAGCCACGTGGAATTGAGCCGGACAGTTACCAGGTGGTGTTCTCGGAGGATCGAGTGGAGATCGCCCGGCTGGACCGTGCGATCGCAGCCACGCTGGAGGTCATCGTGTCCCCGGAGGACGATGCCGAAGTTCGTCGGGTCTCGCTCACGAATTTCGGGGCGCGGACCCGAGAGATCGAGGTGACGTCGTACGCCGAGGTCGTGCTGGCCCCCCCGGCATCCGATGCGGCCCACCCCGCGTTTTCCAACCTGTTCGTTCAGACTTCGTTCGTCCCTGAGCTCAATGCTCTGCTCGCGACACGTCGACCCCGGTCACACGGCGAGGCGCAGGTCTGGCTGGCCCACGTGGTCGTCGTCGACGGCGAGATGGTTGGCGATCTCGAATGGGAGACCGACCGCGCCCGGTTCCTCGGCCGCGGCCGTGGGATCCGCACCCCGCTCTCGGTGATCGACGGTCGGATGCTCTCCAACACCGTTGGCTCGGTGCTCGATCCGATCGTCAGCCTGCGGCGCCGGGTGCGGCTCCGGCCGGGCACCACCGCCCGCGTCACGTTCTCGACGCTGGTCGCGCCGTCGCGCGAGGACGCCGTCGGCCTCGCTGACAAGTATCACGATGCCACGACGTTCGAGCGCGCCGCGACGCTGGCGTGGACCCAGGCCCAGGTGCAGATGCACCATCTCGGCGTCGGGCCCGATGAGGCCCACCTGTTCCAGAGCCTCGCCAGCCGTGTCCTGTATTCGGACCGGACCCTGCGGCCCTCCCCGGACGTGCTCACGCGCCACACGGGGGGTCGAGCGGCCCTGTGGGCTCACGGGATCTCCGGAAACCTCCCGATCGTCCTGGTCCAGATCGACGAACCTGAGGAGGTGGGGATCGTGCGACAGCTGCTCCGCGCCCACGAGTACTGGCGGATGAAGCAGCTTGCGGTCGATCTGGTGATCCTGAACGAGCGGGCGCCGTCCTATGTTCAGGATCTGCAATCGTTGCTGGAAACGCTCGTCCGAACGAGCCGGTCGGCGGGATCACATGACGGACACGCGCCGCACGGGAGCGTGTTCATCCTGCGAGCGGATCACGTGACGGCGGCGCAACGCGACGTGCTCCAGGCGGTGGCACGCGCAGTGCTGTCGAGCCGCCGCGGGACCTTGGCCGAGCAGATCGTGCGCGCGCCGCGCGCTGACACCACGCCGGTCCCTCCGCCACGGCGGCCGGCCTCGACCAGGCCCTTGCCGGACGTGCCGCTCCCGCGGCCGGATCTCGAGTTCTTCAACGGTACCGGCGGCTTTGCGGCGGACGGACGGGAATACGTGACGATCCTCGGCGAGGGACAGTGGACGCCGGCCCCCTGGATCAACGTGATCGCGAATCCGGTGTTCGGCTTCCAGGTCTCGGAGTCGGGTTCGGGGTACACGTGGTCGATGAACAGTCACGAAAACCAGCTCACCTCGTGGTCGAACGATCCGGTGAGTGATCCGCCGAGCGAGATTCTCTACGTCCGGGACGAGGAGAGCGGCGAGCTATGGGGGCCGACGGCGCTCCCGATTCGGGAGGAGTCTCAACCCTACGTGGCCCGGCACGGCCGGGGCTACAGTCGGTTCGAGCATGTCTCACACGGCATCGCGCTCGAGCTTCTGCAGTTCGTGCCGCTCGAGGACCCCATCAAGATCTCCCGGCTCACGCTCACGAATGAGTCGGGGCGGTCGCGACGGCTGTCGGTGACCGCGTATGTCGAGTGGGTCCTCGGCGTGTCACGAAGCGCCGCCGCCCCGTTCATCGTCACCGAGCTCGACGCGGAGACGAGGGCGATCTTCGCGCGTAACACCTGGAACAGTGACTTTGGTGGTCGTGTGGCCTTTGCTGACCTCGGCGGGTCTCAGACGGCGTGGACGGGCGACCGGACGGAGTTCCTCGGGCGGAACGGAACCCTCGATCATCCAGCCGCGCTCGAACGAAGGAACAGACTCTCGGCACGGGTCGGGGCCGGTCTCGACCCATGCGGCGCCCTCCAGGCGACGGTTGAGCTGCGCCGTGGCGAGCGTGCGGAGGTCGTGTTCCTCATCGGCGAGGTGGCGACCCGTGAGGAGGCGCGAGCGTTGATCCTGCGCTACCGAACGGGTGACCTCGATGGCGCCTTGCGGGCCGTCGCGGCGCACTGGGACGACGTCCTTGGCACGGTCCAGGTCACGACCCCGGACCGATCGATGGACATGGTCCTCAACGGGTGGCTGCTCTACCAGACGCTTGCCTGTCGGGTCTGGGCACGCGGGGCGTTCTACCAGGCCAGCGGCGCCTACGGCTTTCGAGATCAGCTTCAGGACGTGATGGCCCTCACGGTGGCCAGGCGGGACCTCGCGCGTCAGCACGTGCTCCGGGCCGCCGCCCGGCAGTTCGCCGAGGGCGATGTGCAGCACTGGTGGCACCCGCCGGCAGGTCGCGGGGTCCGCACGCGGATCTCCGACGATCTGCTCTGGCTTCCCTACGCGGTCAGCCGGTACCTCGAGGTCACGGGCGATGTGGGTCTTCTCGACGAGATCGTTCCCTTCCTCGAGGGACCGCTGCTCGCGGCCGGGCAATCCGAGTCGTATTTCGAGCCTCATGCCTCAGAGCAGCGGGGCACGCTGTTCGAACACTGTGCTCGGGCCCTCGACCGCAGCCTGTCCGTCGGGAGCCACGCTCTCCCGCTCATGGGGACCGGCGACTGGAACGACGGGATGAACGGGGTGGGGTCCGGGGGGAAGGGCGAGAGCGTCTGGCTCGGCTGGTTCCTTCACGCCGTGCTCTCCGAGTGGGCGACCCTGGCCGACGGGCGCGGAGAGAGCCGGCGCGCGGACACCTGGCGACGCCACGTCCGCGCGCTTCAAGAATCGCTCGAACGGGAGGGGTGGGATGGCGACTGGTATCGGCGCGCCTTTTTCGATGACGGGACGCCACTCGGTTCTGCCGTCAACGACGCATGCCGCATCGATTCGATCGCGCAGTCGTGGAGCGTGATCTCGGGTGCGGCCGAACCAGCCCGTGCACGACGCGCCATGGCGGCGGTCGATGAGTACCTCGTCCGGCGCGCCGATCGCCTGGTGGTGCTTCTCACGCCGCCGTTCGACGCCACCCTCCTGGAGCCCGGCTACATCAAGGGCTATCTGCCCGGCGTCCGGGAAAATGGCGGGCAGTACACTCATGCGGCAATCTGGTCGGTCATGGCGTTCGCGATGCTCGGTGATGGCGACAAGGCCGCCGAGCTCTTCGCCATCTTGAACCCGATCAATCACGCCAGCACGCCGGCCCGCATGGCGCGCTACAAGGTCGAGCCCTACGTCGTCGCCGGGGACGTCTATGCGGAACCTCCGCATGTCGGCCGCGGGGGCTGGAGCTGGTACACGGCTTCAGCCGGCTGGATGTATCGGGCCGGGCTCGAGTGGATCCTCGGGTTCCGGCTGCGAGGCACGCGCCTCGTGGTCGACCCCTGTATCCCGCGCGCGTGGCAGGGCTTCACGATCGCGTTCCGCTATCATTCCGCGCGGTATGACATCGCCGTCGAGAATCCGCAGGGTGTGACCCGAGGGGTGTCGTCCGTGGAGGTTGATGGCATGCCCTTTCGCGATCGGGCGGGCATCCCACTCGCCGATGACCGAAGAACACACCGGGTCCGAATCGTTCTCGGCTAAGCGGCCA
>CAZWXA010000091.1:0-11651 GCA_964637755.1 uncultured bacterium
GGGAGCGGCGGTCGCTCCCCCCGACGTCGACTGAGCCCGCCAGTTCGCCGGATCGGTATTCGCCGCCGCGTGGTCGGACGCGAGAGGGCCCCGCTATTTGCCCACGGGAGGAGAGCATGAGCGCACTCGGTCGAGTCCTGGTCCTCGTCGCGATCTCCGTCGCTGCCCCGCTCGGGGTCGCTCGCGCAGAGGCAGGCCCGGCGGCGGCCGTCGAGCGCATGTACGTGATGAACTGCGGCGAGAACCGCACCGCCGACGTGTCCCGGTGGTCGCCCGGCGTCAACGTCGGCCAGCCGCGGGTGTTCAGCAACGGCTGCTATCTCGTCAAGCACGCCCAGGGCTGGCTGCTCTGGGACACGGGCAACTCCGACGCCTTCGCCGCGCACCCCGACGGCGTCAGCACCGCCGGGGGGCGGCTCATCGCCCGGATGCCGAAGACCCTCGCCTCCCAGCTCGCGGAGATCGGCGTCCGGCCGGCGGACATCACACGCCTCGCCCTCTCGCACATGCACCGCGACCACGCGGGCAACGCCAACCTCTTCACCGGCGCGACGCTCTACATGCAGGAAGTCGAATACGACGCCGCGTTCGGTCCCGACGCGGAGAAGTACAACTTCACTCCGGCAACCTACGACCAGCTGCGTCACAACCCCGTGGTCAAGCTGCACGGGGACCACGACGTCTTCGGCGACGGCTCGGTGGTGATCAAGTCCACGCCCGGGCACACGATCGGCCACCAGGCGTTGCTGGTGCGCCTCCCGAGGACCGGGCCCGTGCTACTCTCCGGCGACCTGGTGCACTTCGAGGACAACTGGGTGAGCAAGCGGGTTCCCTCGATGAATTACAACCGGGAGCAGAGCGAGCAGACCATGCGGGCGGTCGAGGCTTTCCTCGCGGAAACCAAGGCGCGGCTCTGGATCAATCACGACTGGGCCCAGAGCGAGCGCATTCCGAAGGCGCCCGCGTCCGTCGAGTAGGAGAGTCGGCGAGCGCGGGGGCTCTCTCAGGCGATCCGGATGATGCCGGGGTCGACCCGCGTGAAGCGGTCGGCCACCTGCGGGTCATGGCCCGGGACGATCAGCCCCTCGGCCCCGGCCAGACCTTCGATGGTCTCGAAGGCCGCGAGCATCTCGGGCAGGTTGGTGATGATCTGGACCGGCTGGTGTTTCTCCACGTTGCGGTAGAAGTGCGAGGCATCGGAGGTGAGGACGGCCGTGCCTCGCGCGGTCTGGACGGTGACGATCTGGAGCCCGGCCGTGTGGCCGCCGACGCGGTGAACGCGGATTCCGGGGAGCACCTCGCGGTCGCCGTCGATGATCCGGACACGGTCGGCGTAGTTCAGCGTCACCAGCCGCGCCAGCGCTCCCGGGTTGGCCGACTGCCGGAAGGCCGGGTAGCGGCCGAAGGGTCCCGTCCAGAACGCCACCTCGTCCCGCTGGATCCAGTACTGCGCCCCGGGGAACAGGCTGTGGCCGGCCCAGTGATCGTAGTGGAGGTGCGTGATGAGCGCGATGGGCACATCGCCCGGCTTGACGCCCGCGCGCTCGACCATCTCCGCCGGGCTCACGTAGTTCCTCATCCCGCGGTCGCGGGCGTCGTCCTCGAGGAACCCGGTGTCCACGAGGATCGGATGGGGGCCGCCGAGGATCAGCCAGACGAAGTAGTCGAGCGTGATGGTCTCGTGCGACGCTTCCCGGTAGAAGAACTGGCAGGCGGTCGTGTCCCGCTCCGCGTACTTGAGCGCGTAGACTTCGTACATGGCCGTTCTCCTTGGCCCCACTCGAACCGGGATATGATCGCACAGCACGACCGATCTGCCACGCCGCCGTGCCTCGATCTCCGGCGCCCGTCGGCGGATGCCCCGGGAGAGGTGTCGACGATCGCCCGCTCGGTTTCCCGAAGAGACTCTTTAACTCGTCTCAGAGCTAACTGGAGCTAACTAACTATGCAAATTGGATTTATCGGAACAGGAACGATGGGCCAACCGATGGTGAGCAACCTGCTCAGGACAGGGCATGGTGTGGTCGCCTACGACGTCGTCCCCTCGGCGCTCGATGCGGCCCGGAAGCTCGGCGCCAGGCCGGCAACCTCGGCGGCGGAGGCGGCGAGGGGAGCGGAGATCGTCATCACCATGCTGCCGTCGTCTTCCCACGTGGAATCGGCGTACGTGGGGTCTGGAGGCGTGCTCGAGGGCGCCGCCTCCGGGCGACTCTGCGTGGACATGTCGACGATCGACCCCGCCATCTCACAGCGGGTCGCCGCCGCCGCCGCGGTCCGGGGCGTCCGCTTTCTCGACGCCCCGGTTTCCGGCGCCTTGCCCCGGGCCATCGAGGGCACCCTCACGATCATGGTGGGGGGGGACCCGAAGGACCTCGAGGAAGCGCGGCCCGTGCTCGCGGCGCTCGGCACCAACATCATCCACGTCGGCCCCGTGGGGTCGGGCGAGGTGGCCAAGATCTGCAACAACCTGATCGCCGGGGTGGCGATGGTGGCGGTGAGCGAGGCGTTCCGGATCGCCGAGGGCTTCGGCGTCGATCCGCGGGTGCTGACCGACGTGATTTCCAAGTCGTCCGGTAGCACCTGGGCGATGCAGCATGGCCACCCGGTCCCGGGCGTGGTCCCGACGGCCGCGTCGAACCGCGACTACGCCCCGGGCTTCATGACCGACCTGATGGCGAAGGACCTCGGCCTGGCCGTGAGCGCCGCGCGCCAGCTCCGCATCCCGCTCTTTGTGGCGCCGGCGGCGCAACAGCTCCTGCGCCTCGCGTCCTCGCACGGTCTGGGCCGCAAGGACTTCTCCTCGGTCTACACGTTCCTCAAGCGGTCGTCCGAGCAAGCGCCGGTGTGAGCGCCGTGGGCAGGCAGCGGTCACCGGCGAGGATCCAAGCAGGAGCGCGTGCTCGACCTGCTGGAGCGGGCGAGCCATGACGCCGTGGTGATCGACGAGGCCCATCATTGCGCGGAGGTCGGCGCCACCGGCGATCGGGGGGACTCGCTGCGGCGGCGGCTGGCCGAGCTCGATAGAAAGGTGCGGACGCAGGACCCTACCGGGGTCCGGGAACACTCGCACCCGCGCGGAGGCTGACCGGTGCTGACCCGACTCGTGGTGCGCAACTTCAAGCGCTTCGAACGGATCGACGTCGAGCTTGGTGAGGCCGTGGTGCTCATCGGTCCGAACAACTCGGGCAAGACGTCGGCGCTCCAGGCGCTCGCGCTGTGGGAGCTCGGGCTCCGCCGGTGGAACGAGCGACGGGGCGGCGAGGACACGCCGGAGAAGCGGCCGGGGGTGGCCATCAACCGGCGTGACCTGATCGCTGTCCCCGTGCCGGACTCCGAGCTCCTGTGGCGCAACCGTCGCGTCCAGGACACGGGGAAGGTCGACGGCAGGCGCCAGACCCTGAAGATCCGGATCGACATCCTCGTGGAGGGCGTCACCGAAGATCGGCCGTGGCAGTGCGGGTTCGAGTTCGATTACGGCAACGAGGAGTCCTTCTACTGTCGCCCACTTCGGCTCTCCGGCGACCGGCAGGCTCCCAGGATGGCGGTGCCGGAGCCGGCGGCCCGCGTTCGCGTGGCGTACTTGCCGCCCCTGTCGGGGCTCGCCGCGAACGAGACGCGGCTCGACCCGGGCGCCATCGACGTGAGAATTGGAGAGGGACGCACGGCCGAGGTCTTGCGCAACCTCTGCTACCGCATCGCGACCGGGGATGGGGCAAACGAGGAGTGGCAGAGGCTCGTCCAGCGCGTCCACGCTCAGTTCGGCGTGACGCTCGATGAGCCCCGGTACATCGCCGAGCGGGGCGAGGTCTCCATGACCTACCGCGATGTCGGCGGGGCTCGTCTCGATCTCTCCTCTGCCGGCAGCGGGCTGCGACAGACGCTGCTGCTGCTGGCCTACCTCCAGGCGAACCCGGGTGCGGTCCTGCTGCTGGACGAGCCCGACGCCCACCTCGAGATCTTGCGTCAGCGTCAGATCTACCAGCTCGTAACGGAGGCGGCGCGCGAGCAGGAGAGCCAGGTGATCGCGGCCAGCCATTCCGAGGTGGTGCTCGGTGAAGCGGCTGGCCGTGATGTCGTGATCGCGTTCGTCGGGAACCCGCATCGCGTTGGGGGGCGGGGCAGCCAGGTGCTCAAGGCGCTCCGCGACATTCCGTTCGACCACTACTACCAGGCCGAGCAGAAGGGCTGGGTGCTGTACCTGGAGGGGTCAACGGACCTCGCCATCCTCCAGGCGTTCGCGCATGGCCTGAAGCATGCAGCCGCGGCGCCGCTCGAGCAGCCGTTCGTCCATTACGTCGCGAATCTGCCGAACGCTGCCCGCCAGCACTTCCACGGGCTGCGCGAGGCTCGCCAGGATCTTGTCGGCCTCGCGATCTTCGACCGGATCGAGGTGCCACTGGAGACGGCGGCTGGGCTCGAGGAGCTCGAGTGGCGCCGGCGAGAGCTAGAGAACTACCTGTGCTTTCCGGAGGCGCTCGACGCGTACGCGAAGGCGAGCGCCGAGGCCGACGCCCCGGGCCCGCTGTTCGCCGTCGCCGAGCGCGAGCATCGCCGGAGCGTCATGCGCGACTGCGTCGCCGACCTCGTGCCACCGATCGCGATGCGCGACCGAACCGACCGCTGGTGGTTCGACACCACGGCGAGCGCCGACTTCCTCGATCGGCTGTTCGACGCGTACTTCCACCGGCTGGGCCTGCCGAACCTGATGCGAAGGACCGATTACCATGTCCTCGCGCGGCTGGTGCCCGAGGACCTGATCGACGCGGAGGTCCGGGAGAAGCTCGACCGGATCGCGGCGGTGGCTTCGCAGGCCCGCGTGCCCTGATCGAACGATGAACCTCCCTCCTGTCCGGGTCCTCGACCGGGTCATCGAGGAATACCGCGAGTACCTCCTGACGCAATTCCGGGCGAAAGACCGCATGCAGCAGCCGCTGACCGGGCTCGACGCCGACCCGCGTCCTGCATGCGTGTCAGCGACCCCTGTCGCCGGAGCCGTTCTGCCGAACCTCTGACCGGCGCGCCGGCGTCGCGGGCGTCGGGAACTCGTCGGGGTCGATCGGGATCTCGATGACGGCCGGCTTGCCGGCGCCGAGCGCCTTCAGGAGGGCGTCCCCGACCTGATCGGCGTGCTCGACGTAGTACCCCTCGGCGCCGAACAGACGCGCGAACGCGTCGTAGCGTGGGTTGCCGATGTCGCAGCCGATGTAGCGCTCGTTGTAGAAGTGCTTCTGGTACGCCTTTTCCGAGCCCCAGCAGTTGTTGTTCATCACCAGCGTGACGACGTTGATGCCGTGCCGCACGGCGGTCTCGAGCTCCTGCGCGTTCATCAGGAAGCCCCCGTCGCCGTGGATCGCGAGCACCGGCGCCTCCGGCTGGCCGAGCTTGGCGCCGAGCGCCTCGGGGAAGGCGAAGCCGAGCCCGCCGAGGTCGAGCGGCGTCAAGAACGTGCGCGGGCGCTCGAAGCGCAGGCGGTCGTAACCGTAGGCAGGCGCGGCGCCCGCATCGAGCGCGACGATCGTCCCGGCCGGCAGCGCGCGGCGCAGTTCCGCGTAGACACGCTGGGGCTTGAGCGGCCTCGTGGCGAGCGCGGCCTCGGTGGCGAGCCGCGCCTGGCGCTTGGCGCGCAGCGCCTCGGTCTCCTGCCGCCACGCCTCCGGTGCCGGGCGCGCGCCCTCGCGGGCGAGCGCCTCGAGGAGCGCCTGGCACGCCTCGCGCGCGTCGGCCTGAATGCCGAGCGCGATCGGGTAGTAGCGGCCGATGTCGCGCGCGTCCACGTCGATCTGCACGATCCGCGTCTCGGGCCGGATCGAGCGGTCGTCGAAGTGGCTCGTGAAGTGCGCCAGGCGCGAGCCGATGACCAGGAGCACGTCGGCCCGGCGGCAGGCGGCGGACGCCTCCGGCGAGCCCGCCCGGCCGAGCGGGCCGATATATGAAGGATGCGCGTTGGGCACGGCGTCGTTCCGGCCGTACGCGGTGATCATCGGGATCGAGCACTGCTCGCTCAGGCGGACGACGAGCTCGTTGGCGTGCGCCCGGGTGACTCCCCCGCCCACGAGCAGGAGCGGGCGCTCCGCCTGCTGCACGAGGCGCGCGGCCTCGCGGATCGCGTCCGGATGCGGCGGCTGCGGGTGGGTGGCGCGGTAGCCCGCGGGCGCGAGCATCGCGGCGCGCACCACCTGATCGTTCAGGACGTCTCGCGGGATCTCCACCAGCACCGGCCCGCGGCGGCCGCTCATGGCCGCGCGCAGCGCCGCGCGCAGGAGCTCGGGGATGCGCTCGGGTCTGTTGATCCGGACCGCGAGCTTGGTCACGGGCCGGAACAGGCCGACGAGATCGAAGTCCTGGAACGCGTCCTTGTCCTGGTGCTCCGACGAGATCCCGCCGACCAGGACGACGACGGGCGAGTGGGCGACTTGCGCCGCGGCCACGCCCGTCAGGAGATTTGTGGCCCCCGGGCCGCTCGTCACGAGGCACACGCCCGGCAGGTCGGTCACGCGCGCGAGGCCGTCGGCCATGAACGCCGCAGCCTGCTCGTGGCGCACGTTGATGTACTCCACGCTCCGGTCGTCGTAGAGCGCGTCGAGCACGTCCAGGAAGGTCGCGCCGACGATCCCGAAGATGTAGCGCACCTGCTCGGCCTTCAGCAGCTCGACCACCGCCCGACCGCCCGTGAGCTCGCCCATTCACCACCCTCGAGACGACGGCTGGCGAGCCAGGCGCCCGACAGGAGGCCGACGCCACTTCACCTCGCGCGTCGCGGTCACCACGCGGCACTCGGCATCGGCCCACAGCTCCTCCAGCACGCGGCTCACGATGCGGTCCGGGACGGTTGCGAACATGCGGATGCCGTTGCTCCGCACGGCGTTCGCCACGTGCGTCGACCAGCTCGGGTCAGCCATGCTCTGATTCCTCTCCCCCATGCCCCCGGACACGGTCTCGACCCTCCGGCGCCCGCCCCCAGAGGGCCGCGTCATGATAGACCGCACGCCTGCTTTTGAACAGTCGCGGCAGCCGAGAGCCACGGTGCGCCGGCGGGAACATCCGGTCTGACAGCGCGATCCGACGTGACGACGAGCGACTATTGAAGCGGCGCCTCGTCCCGATGAAGCGGCGCCTCTCCCTGGTGAGGCGGCGCCTCGTCCCGGGTCTGGATGCGCCCGCGACACATGCAGACGCGGCGGTTCGAGGCCATGCGCCCGAGGGCCTTCTCCGACACCGATGCACCCGGAGCGCCCCGCCGAGGGCCCCGGCGGGCGACAGGCCGGCACGGTTGGGCCGGGTTCTGCGCTACACTCGGGTCATGCCCCCGCCTACCCAGGAAGTCGACGTCGCGGTCCTCGGGGGCGGACCGGCCGGGGCGGCGGCGGCCTGCTACCTGGCCCGCGCCGGCCGCCGGGTCGTCGTCTTCGAGCGGGACCGCTTCCCCCGCTTCCACATCGGCGAGTCGCTCCTCGCGTCGGTCAACGACGTGCTCGGGGAGATCGGGGCCGCCGACCTCGTCCGCGCCCGCGGCTTCCCCGCGAAGTGGGGCGCGACCTTCATCACGGCCGACGGGGCGATCGAGCGCTTCGCCGACTTCGCGGTGTCCCCCGAGGTGCCCGCGCCGCAGACGTGGCAGGTGCCGCGAGCCGAGTTCGACGACCTGCTCCTGCGGCACGCGGCCGCCTGCGGCGCCGACGTGCGCGAGGAGCATCGGGTGCTGGAGGCCGACTTCGAGGCGGGCGGGGTGACCGTCACCGTTCGCGACAGCGACGGGCGCACGTCCGCGACGCGCGCGGCGGCGGTGGTCGACGCGTCCGGCCGGGTCGGCCTGCTCGCCCGCAAGCTCGGCCTGCGCGTGGCCGAGCCCCGCGTCGCCAACATCGCGATCTTCGCGCACTACTCCGGGGTGCCGCGCCGCGAGGGCCGGCGCGCCGGCGACATCTCCATCATCGCGCGCCACGATCTGGGCTGGTTCTGGTTCATCCCCATCTCCGGCGCGCTGACGAGCGTCGGGGTCGTGCTGCCCCGCCCCGCGTTCGACGCGCTGCCCCGAATGTCCCACGAGGGGCACCTCGATCACACGATCAGAGAGACGCCGGCGGCGGCGGCCTTGATGCGCGGGGCGCGCCGGGAGTGGCCGGTGCGGGTCGAGAAGGACTTCTCGTTCGGGACGCGCGCCTACGCGGGCGACCGCTGGCTGCTCGTGGGCGACGCCGGCTCCTTCCTCGATCCCGTGTTCTCGACGGGGGTCGCGATCGCCCTCGAATCGGGAGTCGAAGCTGGGCGCGCCCTCGACCGCGCCCTCGCCGCCGGGGACCTCTCCCGGCGGGCGTTCGCGGCCTTCGATCGCCGCCAGCGCGCGCGCTATCTGGCGTTCCGGCGCTTCGTGCTCGCCTTCTACCGGCGCGGCTTCCGCGACCTCTTCTTCCAGCCCGTCCCGGCGCCGGCGATCTTCCGGGCCGTGGTCACGTCACTGGCCGGCTACTGGCACCCGTCGCCGGCCGCGCGCGCCTGGCAGACGCTGTTCTTCCTGCTCACGCGGGTGCAGGAGCGCTTGCCGATCGCGACACCGATCCCCGGGGTAGGCACCGGCCGGCTGGAGGGGCGCGCGCCGGCTCCCTGACAAGCGTGACGGTGGGTGCCCGCTAGACTAGCTCGGCAGGATGGCCGTGCGCGTGATGTGGCCTGTGTCCTGGCGGCGAAGGCCTCGTTGATCGGCTCGCGCGGGAACTGGTGGGCGACGACCCGGTCCCACGGAACTCGACCCCGCGCGTTTCAGTCGCACCTGGGTTCGACGGGGTTCGCAGCATCGAACGGCTCGAGAATATTGGCGAGAACGTGGTCGTGGCTGAAACACGGGTTCGAATCCCGTTGGGGCCACCAACGCTTTAGATAGAATCTCTCCCGCGAGCACAGGCTCCAATCGTCCGGTTCCCTCGAAGAGATAGTATTTCCTCTCGCCGTCCTCACGCGGCGTGAAGCGCAGCCGACCGTCGAGCAGCTGGCGGAGGATCTGCCGGGCCGGCTGAACGTGACGCGTCAGGAGTGCCCGCCAGTCCTCGAGCTTCGCGCGCAGCGCGCGCTCCAGCGCGGGGAGATCAATCTGGCTGATCTGGGCCAGCTGGTCCACCGCCACCAGGTCCTGCTGGAGGCGGTCGCGCTGGCGCTCCCGATCCCGGATCGCCTCGACGAGTGAGGGGAGGCCGCCCTCACGGGCGACGGTCTCGGCGAGGCGGGCGAGTTCGGCCTCGACACGCCCGAGTTCGCTCCGTACCCGCTCGCGCGCGGTCGTCTGCTCCTCGGCGGGAGGCCCGAGTCGCGTCACCGCGTCCCGGATCGCCGCCGTCACGACCTCGGGCCGCAGCACGGTGCGCTCCACGATCCCGAGCACCGCCTCGTCGGCCGCGTCCATCGGCACCGCCAGGGCATTGCCGCAGACCGCCCGCCCGCGCTGGACATTCGTCAGGCACTGATAGAAATAGGCGCGGTGCTGCCCGTGGCTCCGGGAGCGGATGGTGAGCGCCCCGTGGCACAGCCCGCAGAGCGCCATGCCGGTGAGGAGGTAGCGCGACTCGATGCCGTTGGCGGGCTTCCCCCAGAGCTTCCCGCCGGTATCCCGGAGGTAGACGGCCCGCGCCCCGCGGAGCCGGTCGTGGGCGGCCCCCCAGAGCTCCTCGGAGACGACACGAAGATCCGGGAGATCCACCTGAATCCAATCGTCCTTCGGTCGGCGGCTTCGCCGCTTGCGGCCCCAGGCATCGCGTTTCTGCGTGCGGTTCCAGATGGCCAGCCCCCGGTAGAGATCGCGGTAGAGCACGTCGCGCACCGTCGAGGGCGCCCATCCGCGTGGGCGGCCCGCCCGCGGCCGGGGGGCGGGCAGGCGGTCGGCGTTCAGCGCGTGGGCGATCTCCCGGAATCCCGCCCCCCGGGCATAGCGCGCGAAGATGCGCCGGACGACGGCCGCTTCGGCCTCGTTGCTGACGCGCGTGACGGAGAGTCGCCGCCGTCGCCCGTCGGCCTCTGGGCTGTCGGCCAGGACCTCCACGTTGTCGTAGCCGAACACCCGCCCGCCCGTCACGGCGCCGGCCCGGGCCTTGCGCAGCAGCGCGTCCCGCGTGCGCTGCCGCGCCCGGTCCCGCTCCAGTTCGTCGGCGTAGGTCGCGACCGAGAGCATCAGTTTGTCGGTCGGAGAGTCCAGCGTGCGCTCCCGGTCCTCGAGGTAGTAGAACACCCGGACGCCGGCGCTGATGAGCTGTTTCAGCGCGTAGGCCGTCTCGATCTGCTCCCGCCCGAGGCGTGAGTCCTCCGAGAGGATCAGGATCTGGAAGGGGGGGCGGGGCTTGAGGGCATTCATCAGGCGCAGGAAGCCCGGGCGGCGCTCGAACTCGGCGCCGCTGATCCCGTCGTCCACGTAGATGTGCGCCTCGCTGACGGTCCAGCCCTTCGTGAGGGCGTAGGCGCGCGCGTGCTCGACCTGCCGGGTGACGGAGCGGGCCTCCTCGCTGACCCCGGTCTGCGCGGTGCTCTTGCGGGCATAGATCGCGGCGATCATGAGCGGGCTCCCCGGCTAGGCCGGGCCTCGGGCCCGTCCAGCCATTCCGTCAGTGCCGTGCGCACCACGTCGGCGCGCGTCCAGTTCGGCCGGGCGGCGGTCACCAGCGCCCGCGCGGGCAGGGAGCGGGGTCACGCCAGCTTGGTGGTGACGGCGTGCGCCCGGCTCCGCAGGCGCCGGCGCGTCGGCGCGCGCAGGAGCGCGGGGGTCCGAGTCCCCGTTCGCGAGGTGTGGGCCCTCACATCGTTCGTCCCGGCGTTCGGCGGCACTATTGTATCGCAACGTCGTGGGCCGGCCGGGCTCAGTCGGGGCCGGGGTCCGCTGGACGTCAGCAACCAGCGCGCTCGCGAGCGCGTCGACGATGGCCGCGAACACGTCGGGCGGGAGTGGCGGGACGTTGCGTGTCATCCTGTACAGAGCAGATCACGGCCCTGTGGTAGCGTGAGCGTGTGACCAAGCGTGTGACCGGCGCCGGGCTTCAGGTCTGGCTGCCGGCCCTTCGTGCAAGCCCGTACCGGTCAGACGTTCAGCGAGACATCCAGCGCGCGTACGTTGAATGGCAGGGGGAAGGAACGGTGTTTCTGGTCCCCGGCTTCCCGGCACCGCACCGGTGGCACCACGGCCCAGGGGATCGCGTCGTGGCCGTTCCCAGTGAGCATCTCAATCGCGTCGACGTCTACCAGGTTGGCCTCAATGGGTACGTGTGGGGTCGGGCCGCGGCTGGGCGCTTTCCCAGTGGCCGGGTGGACGGCGGCTTGCTGGAGGCGTGGCTCAACGCAATCCACGGGGGGCGCGTCCGAGTCTCTCCTGCCCCGGAAGCGCTGACCCTCGAGGTTCCGACCCCCGTCAGGCACGGGCAGGTGTTGTACGAGACCGTCAGGGTCGCCCTCGAGCCAGAGCCGATCCTCCCCATCTGGGTGAACGATGAGGCGTCCCGAAAGACGATTAGTTCCTGGCCCCCACCCGGCGGTGGCTCCCCGCGGCCGTCCGTGTCGCCTGAGGCGGAGAGCGTTCGGTTTTTCGGCTCCCGTCATTCTCTACCCGGCAACGCTTCTCCGGAGAGCGATGGGCCGAAGCTGGTGCAGGTTGGTGTCGTGTCGTGGCCGGACCCGCTTGG
>CAZWXA010000092.1:0-3651 GCA_964637755.1 uncultured bacterium
GGCGGGGGTGGCGAGCCGAATGGGGCTGCCCGCCGCGACAGGACCCGTCCGCCTCCCGGGTGATCCGTTCATGAATGGTCCGGGCTAGCGGCGGAGCTGCCGGAGCGCGTCCTCGAGGCGCTTCTGCTCGGTCCCGTAGGCTGCCCAGTCGCCCCGGCGCAGCGCGTCTTGCGCCCGCGTCCACGCCTCCCACGCCCGCGCGGTCGCGCCATCGGCCCTGGCGGAGGGCCCCTGCGGTGGGGTCTCCCCGGTGCGGGGCGCCGCCGGCGGCTCGACCCGCCCGCCGAAGATCCGCGCGAGCGAGTGCTCGAGCGTGGACTCCATCGCGATCGTGTTGCCGTACGCGACGATCACGCGCCGCAGCTCGGGCAAGGCCCCCTGCTCCGAGGCGGCCAGGTAGAGGGGCTGGATGTACACCAGGGACTGGTCGATCGGGATCGCGAGCAGGGAGCCCCGGATGACCGTCGAGCCGCGCTGGTTCCAGAGGGAGAGCTGCTGGGAGATCACCGGGTCCTGGTCGATGCGCGCCTCGATCTGGCGGGGCCCGTACACGAGCTTCTGCTTGGGGAAGTTGTAGACGAAGAGCCGCCCGTAGTTCGGCGGATCCGATCGCGCGGCGATCCAGGCGATCATGTTGTCCCGCCGGCTCGGATTGAAGAGGCTCAGCAGCATGAACTCCTCGCGGCTCTCCCCGGGGAGCTTCATGATCGTGTAGTACGGCTCCATCTCGACGTCCCGCCCCTCCGTCACGCGGCGCGGCACCGCCCACAGGTCCTCCTTGTTGTAGAAGACCTGCGGGTCTTGCATGTGATAGGTGGCGTACTTGCGCGCCTGGATGGTGAAGAAATCCTCCGGGTAGCGGATGTGGCGCCGGAGATCGGGCGGCATCTGGTCGAGGGGCTTGAGCAGGCCCGGGAACGCCCGCGCGTAGGTCCGCACGAGGGGATCGCTGGGGTCGGCGAGATAGTAGTTCACGGTCCCGTCGTAGGCGTCCACCGTGACCTTGACGGAGTTCCGGATGTAGTTGCCGAGCCCGTGGACCGGGTCCGAGTAGGGGTACCGGTCGGTGATCGTGTAGCCGTCGAGCATCCAGACGAAACGCCCGTCGTCGGTGACGACGATGTAGGGATCGTGGTCGAAGTCGAAGAACGGCGCGATCTGGCGGATCCGCTCGACCACCTTCCGGTAGATCATGATCCGGCTCTCGGACGTGAGGTCGTTGGAGAGCAGGATCTTCGGCTCACCGAACCGCGCCGCGAACGCGAGCTTCCTCCACCAGGACGACACGGCAATGCCGCCCCGGCCCGTGTAGGTCGAGTAGACGTTCTGGTCCCCCGACGGGTAGTTCAGCTCCTGCGACAGCGTGCGGACGAAGACGTACTGGTTCGAGATCTCGCCGTAGTACATCTCCGGCCGCGTGATCCCCGGGAAGCTCGGCGTGGAGCGCGGCGGGATGTCCTTGACGAAGAACTCCGGCAGGCCCTCCGGGCTGATGCGGTTCACCGGCCCCACGACCACTCCATACCCATGGGTGTAGGTCAGGTGCTCGTTGATCCAGATGCGGCTCGGCAGGTGCTCGTAGGACAGCTCGCGGGGCGAGAGCATGAGCTGCCGGTACTCGCCGTCCACGAGGTACCGGTCGTTGTCGACGTCGCGGAACTTGTAGTAGGTCCGGATCTCCTGGAGTTGCCCGTAGGTGCGGAGCAGCGGCCGGTAGTCCCAGAGGCGGATGTTCTTCACGGTGGCGGCATTGCGCTCGAGGGCCCGGGCGTCAAGGCTCTCGTCGACGGGGAAGTCCTTCTCCACGATCCGGTCCAGGCCGTAGGCCTGGCGCGTCATCCGGATGTTGTGCTCGATGAAGGGGCGCTCGGCGACCAGCTCGTTCGGTGTCACCCGCAAGCGCTGGAGGAGGGCGGGATACACGCCCAGGCCCATGATCCAGACGAAGGCGAGGGCGACCAGCCCGCCCGCCACGACCCGGAGCCCCGGCCGGAAGACCTGGACGAGGCAGGAGGCCGCGCAGAGACCGGCCAGCACCGCCAGCGCCCCCAGGACCGGCAGCGACGCGTGGATGTCCGTGTAGGACGCCCCGAAGACGATGCCCCGCGGCGAGAAGACCAGCTCGAACCGGTCGAGCCAGAAGCCCACGGCCTTGAGGGCCAGCAGCACGGCGCCGAGCACCAGGAGGTGGGTCCGCGCGCCCTGGGCCAGGCGCGGTCCCCGGTTCGTCAGCACCAGGCTGCGCTGCAGCACGTAGAGCACGAGCGTGAGGCCGAGGGTGGCGGCCGCGAGCGTGGTCACCCAGCCGTGGACGAGGCGCCAGAGGGGGAGGCTGAAGACGAAGAACGCCAGGTCCCGGCCGAAGAGCGGGTCGGTCGTCTCGAAGGGCACCTGGTTCACGTAGGCGAGGATCGTCGCCCAGCTCGAGCCGGCCCCCAGCCCGGAGAACAGGGCAATGACCAGGAGGACTCCGGGGAGGAGCCGCCGGATCAGCGGCTCGATCACGACCCGGCTCGGCAACCCGAGTTGATCCTCCAGTTCCCAGAGCACGTCGGGGGGCGCCGAGCGCGCCGCGAACGCGAGGTTGGCGTAGAGGACGACGAGGACGGCGAGGCCGACGCCGGCGACCAGATAGCCTCGGAGCGACAGGATCGACAGGAAGACCTGGGTGTAGCCGACCTCCTGGAACCAGAGCCAGTCGGTGTAGAGCGGGATCGCGGGCGCAACGAGCGCGACGACCACGCCCGCGAGCACCAGCCAGAGCAGGGGCCTGGCCATCACCGGCGGCCCGGCGGGGCAAGCGCCGGCCTCCGCCGGGCGGTCACGAGGACGCAGCGCCAAGGCACCCGCCGTTCGAGCCGGGCCTGCGCCGAGGCCCGGGCCGATCGGACGTCGCAGCGAGGAGCAACCGAGCCGGCGTTGCCGATGGGCATCTTCAGCGGCCCGCTACGTCCCGTGGGTCCAGGACGCCAGGTAGGCGTCCTGCTCGGGTGTCAGGTCGTCGACCTGGACGTCCATCGAGGCGAGTTTCAGGCGCGCGATCTCCCGATCGATCTCCCTCGGCACCCCGTAGACCTTCTTCTGGAGCGTCCGGCCGTGCTTTACCATGTACTCGGCGGAGAGCGCCTGGTTGGCGAAGCTCATGTCCATGACCGCAGCCGGATGCCCCTCGGCAGACGCCAGGTTGATCAGGCGCCCCTCGCCGAGGACGTAGACGCGGCGGCCGCCGGCGAGCACGAATTCCTCGACGAACGGACGGACAGGCCGGCGTGACACGGCCATCGCCGCCAGCGTCTCGAGGTCGATCTCGACGTTGAAGTGGCCGGCGTTCGCGAGAATGGCGCCGTCCTTCATCCGTGCGAGGTGCTCGCGACGGATGACGGACCGGTTCCCGGTCACGGTCACGAAGATTTCGCCCACCTCGGCCGCGCGCGCCATGGGCATCACCGGGTAGCCGTCCATCACGGCCTCGAGCGCCCGCATGGGGTCGACCTCCGTGACGACCACGTGGGCCCCCATCCCGTGGGCCCGCGCGGCCACCCCGCGACCGCACATGCCGTAGCCGGACACGACCACCGTCTTCCCGGCGAGCAGGATGTTGGTGGCGAGGTTGCTCGACCGCGTGATCATCCGGTCGTTGAGCTCACGGAG
>CAZWXA010000092.1:3661-11420 GCA_964637755.1 uncultured bacterium
AGGATGTTGGTGGCCCGGAGGATCCCGTCGATCGTGGACTGCCCGGTCCCGTACCGGTTGTCGAACAAGTGCTTCGTGTCGGCATCGTTGACGGCAATGACCGGGAAGGCCAGGACCGAGTCCTTCTCCATCGCCCGCAGGCGGACGACCCCGGTCGTCGTTTCCTCGGTCCCGCCGATCACGCCCGGCACCAGGTCCTTGCGCGCCCCGTGAAGCTGCGAGATCAGGTCGGCGCCGTCGTCCATCGTGACGTGCGGCCGGGTGTCGAGGACGGCTTCGATGTGGCGGTAGTACCGGGCGTTGTCCTCGCCCTTGTGCGCGAACGTCGAGATCTCGTACTCCGTGACGAGCGCGGCCGCCGCGTCGTCCTGGGTCGAGAGCGGATTGGAGGCGCAGAGCGCGACCTCGGCCCCGCCCGCCTTGAGGGTCAGCATCAGGACCGCCGTTTCCGTCGTGACGTGGAGACACGCCCCGAGCCGCATGCCCCGGAGCGGCTGCTCCTTCGCGAAGCGCTCCCGGACCTGCCGCAGCACCGGCATCCACTGCTCGGCCCACTCGATGCGCAACCGTCCGGCCCCTGACAGCGAGAGGTCCTTCACATCATGGTCGACCATTCCGTCCGGTCCTTTCGTCGACGAGTGCGCGTGAACGAATTGCCACCACCGGCGACCGCTGGCGGTGACCGCTGGAGGGTGTTGGGAGGGGCGGTCGCCCCCCCCCTCCAAATGTTGGACTCAGAGGCCCGCGTCGTCCCGCAGGTCCTTGACGCGGTCGGTCCGCTCCCAGGTGAATTCCGGCTCGTTCCGGCCGAAGTGACCGTACGCCGCGGTCTTCCTGTAGATGGGGCGCCGGAGATTCAGGTACTTGATGATGCCGACCGGCGTCAAGTCGAAGTGCCGGCGCACCATCTCCTCGAGCTTCCGATTCGGCACCCGGCCGGTGCCGAAGGTCTCCACCATGATCGACACGGGATCGGCGACGCCGATGGCGTAGGCCACCTGCACCTGCACCCGCTCGGCCAGCCCCGCTGCCACGATGTTCTTGGCCACGTGCCGGGCCATGTAGCAGGCCGAGCGGTCGACCTTCGTCGGATCCTTGCCCGAGAACGCGCCGCCGCCGTGCGGGCAGGAACCGCCGTAGGTATCGACGATGATCTTGCGGCCGGTCAACCCGGTGTCGCCCATCGGCCCGCCCGTGACGAACCGCCCTGTCGGGTTGACGTGGAACACCGCGCGCTTGCGGTCGAGCAGGTGCGCGGGGATCGTCGGCAGGATGACCTCCTCGATCATGTCGGTGCGGATGCGCTCGTTCGTGACGTCGGGCGAGTGCTGCGTCGAGAGGACGACCGTCTCGACGGACGCCGGCTGGCCGTTCACGTACCGGACCGACACCCGGCTCTTGCCGTCGGGCCGCAGGTAGTCGATCTGCCCGGCCTTGCGGACCTCGCTGAGCTTCTGCACCAGGCGGTGCGCGAGCATGATCGGCAGGGGCATGAGCGCCTCGGTCTCCCGGCAGGCGTAGCCGAACATCAGGCCCTGGTCTCCGGCCCCGAGATTGTCGACGCCCATGGCGATGTCCGCCGACTGCTCGTCGATCGCGGTGACGACCCCGCAGGTCTCGTAGTCGAAGCCATACTTCGCCCGCGTGTAGCCCACACCCTTCACCGTCTCGCGCGCGATCCGGGGAATGTCGACGTAGCAGGATGTCGTGATCTCTCCGGCCACCACGATCAGGCCCGTCGTCAAGAGCGTTTCGCACGCCACGCGCCCCGCCGGGTCCTGCGCGATGATCGCGTCCAGCACCGCGTCGGAGATCTGATCGGCCATCTTGTCGGGATGGCCTTCGGTCACCGACTCCGACGTGAAGATGTACTCGTCCCGCGCCATTTCACACTCCTCGGTAGGCGAATTCGGATTGGCGTTCATGCTAACACGCCGCTCGGAGGGCTCTCAAGAACGAAGTCGCCGCTTGACCTCGTCGAGCCTGGGCACCGGCCAGGGATCCGCGCCGTTCAGGAGCGCGAGATAGTAACTCGTCCACTGGCCGAGATAGACGAGCGACAGGAGGCGGGCCAGGCGCCCCTCGCCCCGCGACCACACCTCGCTGATGCCCCCCGCGAGGGGGGCGAGCATCGAGCCGAGCGTCTCGAACCGCCGACCGATCTCCGGGTGCTCGCCGCGGTCGCGCAGGAAGATCGCCTGCAGCCGGCCCGCCTCCGGCGGGCGCCATCCCTCGACCTCGTTGTGGTTCATCTCGGGCAACGCGCCGGCCACGGCGAACCGCTTCGCGTTCTCCTCGATGTCGGTCTTCCACCGGTAGGCGGCGCCGGCCGTCACCTGGCCGCCGTACACGACCGGCACGCGGAGGCCGATCGAGAGCGCGACGCGCTTGGCCTCGTTCGTCCCGGCCGGCCGCTCCGCCCCGACCTCCGCGCCGAGAACCTCGAGGACGCGGAATGCCTCTTCCAGCTCGTCGGCGGGGACCGCGGGAAGCCCCGAGGCTTCGAGGATCGCCAGCAGCGGGAAGAAGAGGTACCCGAGCGCCATGCGCGGCATCAGTCCCGCGGGCAGGCTCACCACGGGCACGCCGCGCTGCGAGGCGGCCCGGCCCAGGCGCCCCCCGCTCGTGATCGCGACGGTCGAGACCCCGACCTCCGTCGCCCGCTCGAAGGCCGAGATCGCCTCGGCGGTCTCGCCCGAGTAGGACGAGACGACGACCAGCGCCCCGGGCTGCGCAACGGCCGGGAGGCCGTACCCACGATGCGTCAGGACCGGGACCTTGAGGCGGTCGGCCAGGCACGCCCCGAGCAGATCGCCCCCGGCCGCCGACCCTCCCATCCCCGCGATCACGGCGAGTCCGGGGGGCGCGACCCGGACCTCGGGGGCCGGGCGGAGCCGACGCGCGTCCCGGCACTGCGCCGGGAACCCGGCGAGAACCGCGCGCACGCCGTGCGGGTCGAGCCGCTCGATCTCCTTCGTGTCGTCGAGAAGCCCGCCGACCGTCACCGACCCGGCTCCGGCCAGCCCGATTCGATCGCCCGCCTTGCGTCACTCGGCCGCACGAGGGTCCGCGAAGTCGAGGCTCACCTGCTCGTCCCAGTCCTGGCCGGGCGGGATGGTGACGGGCCAGGCCAGCAGCAGCGCGATCCCCTGGTAGATCCGCTCGAAACCGGCCTCCGAGTTCGAGACCGTCTCGATCGGTCCCCAGGACAGGTGCGCGGACCGCGACCACTGCATGCGCAACTCGACGCCGATCCATTCGTCGACGAGCACGACAGCCCGCGAGCCTGGCCGCTCGCCGCGGCTCCCGAGCCCGGGCGTACCGGGCAACCTCAGGTATCGACCAGGCGCGTCGCCGGCCGTCAGCGCGAGATTCCACTGGACGGCCCAGCGCCCATGGAGCGGGGCGGCGCCACCCCACCCGACCTGGTATCTCACATCGATCCGGGCCCCGCAGACTGAAACCGTCTTCTGAATACAGCCATGATAACCATCCGGATTATCGAGCGACATCGACACGGACGGATGAGGCCAAGTCGACTCGATCCGGCTCGTCATTCTGCACCCCCCGAAGGCGACCTGCGCGAGCGCCCACGGGTCGACGGGATCGAGCGCGCCCTCGGCCGCAAAGAGGCCGTCCAGCAGCGAAACCCGCCTGAATCGATCGTAATGGATCAGGCTCTCGAGCCCCGGCTGCCTGGCCGGGCGAGCCTCGTGGATCGTCCGCACGCCCTCGCCGGACTCGACGGGCTCCCGCAGTTGCCGGTGATACACCTCGGGGCGGCGCGCGAGGACGTCGGCGACGTCGAGCGCGCGCGGCAGGTACCCGATCTCCGACAGCGTCCCCCCCTGCTCGGGCAGGAGCGTGAGGGCAAGCTCCGGCGTCCGGATCAGCACCTCGAGGCGGCCGTCGCCGTTCGCGTCCTCGCAGCTCACAGAGGCCCGCGCGGCCGTGGTCGCCCGGAGCGCCAGCCGATCGGCGGTCAGCAGGGCGGACTTCACCGCGCGGCGAAGGTGCGGGAGGTAGCAGCCGCCGAACACCCCGTGCCAGTAGGCATCGTTCGCCTGGCCCCGCCAGAGGGCGAAACGGGCCTCCCGGAGGTCCGGCTCGTCGGGACGCGTGGCGAGCCCCTCGTCGATGACCCGCGAGAGCCTCAGCATCTTCCAGTACAGATCGCCGACCTCCGGGTACTTGACGAGGAACACGCGCCAGAAGCCTCCGCGGAGCCACGCCCCCAGCCGGCTCCCGTCGGGGATCGTCGCGAGCCTGGCGCGCGCGTCCTCCAGCATCAGGCCCGCTGGCGTCGGCAGGGCCCAGAGCCCCATCTCCGTGTACGACGCCGTCGGCAGGTAGACCGCGCCGGTCGCGGGACGGCTGTCGAGGAAGTCGGCGAAGGTCGTCGTGTGGAGCCAGTCGGCTCCGGCCAGGGCTTCGAAGAACCGGTCGAGCCAGCCGTCTTCGTAGACGTGCTTGTAGGTCCCGGGCCAGAGGCCGAACTTCTCGCCGTCGTCCACGAGGGTGAGGCCTGCGCCGCGACCGTGCCAGGACCGCAGGTACTCGAGGGTCGCGCCCGGCTCCGCGAACGGCACGAGATAGCGCAGCCGCTCGCTGATCGGGAACACGGCGATCCGGGCGCCCTGTTCCTCGGTCAGGTAGTAGCCCGCCAGCGCGTCCGTGTCCAGCCCCGCGAGCGCGAAGTGGCGGTCGTCGAGCAGCACGAACTCGACGCCGGCCTCGGAGAGGGCTCGCGGCAGGTGCGGCTCCCAGACCCGCTCGGCCAGCCAGAGGCCTCGCGGGCGCACTCCGAAGTGGCGCTCGAGGAACTCCGAGAGGTAGCGGATCTGGCCGATCTTGTCGTGGTCGGGGAGGAGAGGAAGGATCGGCTCGTAGAACCCGCCGGTCAGCATCTCGACCTGTCCCCGCGCCACCAGGCCGCCGAGGAGGTCGAACGTCCCGCGCGCGCGGTCGCGGAGGAACTCGAGGAGGCCGCCGCTGCAGTGCACGCTCAGGCGGATCGACGGGAAGGCGCGCACCCGCTCGAGGAACGGGCGATAGGCGCGGTTCACCGCGTCGAGCACCACGTCGTCGAAGTTCCCCGCGGGCTGGTGATTGTGGACGCCGAAGAGGAAGGTGACGCGCCCGTCACTCACGGTCGATGTCCCGGTGCACGACCGTGGGCGGAAGATCGAGCCCTTCGAGGAAGCGGCGCAGGGCCTCGACGAGAACCACCGAGCGGTGGCGCCCGCCGGTGCACCCCACCGCGACGGTCAGGTACGCCTTGCCCTCGTGCCGGTAGAACGGCACGAGGAACTGCAGGAAATCCTGGATGCGCTCGAGGAGCTGCCGGCTCTCGACGTGCCCGAACACGAACTCCTGCACGCGCCCGTCCCGGCCGTCGAGGGCGCGCAGGCCGTCCACGAAGTGCGGATTCGGCAGGAAGCGCGCGTCGAAGACGAGGTCGGCGTCGTATGGGATCCCGTGCTTGTAGCCGAACGAGATCAGCGAGGTCGCCAGCCCGGGACGCGTCTTCGGCGTTCCGTACAGCTCGATGAGCCGGCCCTTGAACTGGTGGACGGTCAGGCCCGACGTGTCGACGATCCGGTCGGCGATCTCGCGGAAGTGCGCCAGCGCCTTGCGCTCGGCACGGATGCCGTCGAGGATGTTGCCGGCGCCCGCGAGCGGATGCTTCCGCCTCGACTCGTGGTACCGGCGCACGAGCGCCTCGTCGCCGGCCTCCAGGAAGAGCACCTCGACGGGGTAGTTGCGCCGCCGCAATTCCGCGAGCGCCTCGAGGAGGTGCGGCAGGTACTCGCCCTCCCGGACATCGACCCCGAGCGCGACGTTGCGGATGTCCCGGGTCGAGCGGGCCGCCAGCTCGGCGAAGGTGGGGATCAGCGTCGTCGGCAGGTTGTCGACACAGAAGTACCCGATGTCCTCGAAGCACTTGATCGCGAAGCTCTTGCCGGCACCGCTCAGGCCGGTGATGACGACGAACGACACCATCGGGGACGCCACACCAGGGTCGGGCCGCGGCCTCACCGCTTGCGAGGCGCCAGGCGTCGCTGGTGGGACGGCCGGATCCCCAGCTCGTCGCGATACTTCGCCACGGTGCGCCGCGCGATCGTCAGGCTCCGCCCCCGGAGGATCTGGGCCACCTCCTGGTCCGAGAAGGGCTTGGCCGGCGTCTCGTTGGCGAGAAGGTCCTGGATCATCTTCTTGACCGAGCGGGAGGACACCATCTGGCCGCCGCCCGACGGGATGCCGCTGTGGAAGAAGAACTTCAGCTCGAACAGGCCCTGGGGAGTCTCCACGTACTTGTTCGTCGTGACGCGGCTGATCGTCGATTCGTGCATCTCGATGTCCTCGCCGACGGTGCGCAGCGCCAGCGGGCGGAGGTACGCGAGCCCCTTGTCGAGGAACTCGTGCTGGAACTTGACGATCGACTGGGTCACCCTGCGCAGCGTGCGCTGCCGCTGCTCGACGCTCTTGATGAGCCACACCGCGGACCGGAACTTCTGCTCGGCGTACTGCCGCCCCTCATCGCCCTCGCTGCGCAGCAGCGACCGGTAGAGCGAGCTGACGCGGAGCCGAGGGATCCCGTCCTCGTTCAGGACGACGGTGTACTCCGAGCCCATCTTGACGACCGACACGTCCGGCGTGATCGGCCGGGCGTCGCCGCCGCCAAAGGGGCGTCCCGGCTTGGGCTCGAGCGTCGTGATCCACTCGACCGACTCCATGATGCGGTCGAGCGGCAGCTTGAGGGCGCGCGCGATCTCCGCATACCGGCGCCGGCTCAGGTCCTCGAAGTGCCGCTCGATGATCTCGATGGCCACCGGATCCGGATTCGGGTCACGCCGCAGCTGGAGCAACAGGCACTCCTGCGGGTCGCGGGCCGCCACGCCGGGCGGATCGAACTCCTGGACGATCGCCAGCGCCCGCTCGGCCTCCTCTGCAGTCGCCCCGCAGCGCGCGGCGATCTCCGCCAGCTCGAACCGGAGGTAGCCGTCCTCGTCGAGGTTGCCGATGATCTGAGCCCCGATCCTCCGGAGGAGAGGATCCCCCGTTGCGAAGCGGAGCTGCTCGTCCAGGAAATCCGCGAGCGAGGACGACGAGCGGACCAGGTTGTCGAACGGCAGATCCTCCCGCTCCTCCTGCTGCACGAGCGACCGTTCCTCGTGGTCGTCGAAGAGGTACGAGGCGAGATCGAACGGGAGGTCGTCCATTTGCTGCTCGTCGCGCGTGACCGCATCGGCGGGCACGGGCTCGGGAGCCTGCGCCGCCGGCGCAGGCTCGGCCAGAGCGGCGGGCGACTCGCCCTCCGCCGGGATTTCCTCCAGGAGCGGGTTCTCCAGCAACTCCTTCTGCACCACCTCCTGCAGCTCCAGTGCCGAGAGCTGCAGGAGCTGGATCGCCTGCTGGAGCAGCGGGGTCATCACGACCCGTTGGCTCAGCCGCTGGGAGAGGCGAACCTCCATCGCCATCGCTCAGCCCACCCGCTCGCGATTCGACCCGGATCTCGCCTCGGCTCCGCCTCGGCTCGGATGGGCCTCCTCGATCATCGGCCAGCGCGCAGGAGGCTCAAAACGGCCCAGATGCAAGGCGGCGAGCGAGCGACGACCGAGGCGTATTCCTCTACGCCGCAGGGAGGAGCGACCGAGCCGATCTGACTCGGCGCTCGCCTCGGCTCCGCCTCGATTCGAGCTCCCCGGCCGATGGCGCACAGGAGGCTCAAAACGGCCCAGATGCAAGGCGGCGAGGG
>CAZWXA010000093.1:0-11395 GCA_964637755.1 uncultured bacterium
TTCCGTCCTGCAGCTCCTTCTCGGTGGTCGCCGTATCATAAAAAAAAAAAAGCGTGCGGCCGTACTTCTTGATCCACCAGTCGTAGACGTCGTGCGGGCAGACGGAGTGCTCGACCGGGAACAGCGGCGAGACCTTGTAATGCTTGAGGATCACCCGGCCCCGCGGGTCGAGGATGAAGCCGACGTTGAAGAAGCGGTCCTCGAGGTCAGGATGGCGGGCCTTGGCCTGGGCGATGATGAAGGCGTCGTACTCGCGGGCGATCCGGCCCAGGAACTCCGTCTCCTCGCCCGGGATGTCGATCGCGCCCTCGCGGGCGAAGGTCGCGTGGTCGAGGTCGAGGACCTCGTCGTTGAACCCCTGGAGCGCGCCCTCGGGAAAGGCGATGAGCCGGACGGGGAGGTCCAGGCTCGACAGCCAGGATGCGGCCTTCACCAGATGGGACAGGTGCTCCAGGTTGATCCGGATGTCCTTCCGCGTGCGAATGCCGCGGACGGTCGGGATGAGTCCGACAGCCGTGTAGGGCTTGATCATCGCCTGCCTCCCATCGCCAGCTTCCTCCCGTCGCACGCGCCGACCGTCCGCGCGCCGGGGAAAGCCCCCGCGAGCCGAGGGAGCGCGGCACCGCCCCGTCGCCCCGCGTGTCGCGGTGTGTCAACGCACGGGCAACCATACGGCATCATGGCCGCTCGGCTGGCATTTTTCGATCTTGACTTCCGGCCCGTGGTCGGACTAGTTAGTGCATTCATACCGGGTACCGATGAGCGAGAGGGAGAGGGGGTGCGAACGAGGGGTCTGCCGCAGGATCTGAACCTCACCAGGGTCGAACAGGGAGGCAAGGATGGAGTTCAACGTCTTCGAGTATTTCAAGGACTACAAGCGCACCACGCAGGGCCCGATGACCCCGCAGGAGCAGGGGACGGCGCTGTTCCTGGCCGGCCACATGGGCGAGCAGATCAGCCCCCACATCGACGCCTCCGCCGCCAAGGCCGGCCTGTCCCGCCGGAACTTCCTCGGCACGGCCTCCGGCTTCGCCGCCGCCATGCTCGCGGTGAACAAGGTCACCGGCATGAAGTTCTTCGACGTGTCCGAGGCCGAGGCCGTCGAGCCCGCCGCGGTCCGGGAGATCGGCGCGGTCCGGAAGACGGCGACGGAATTCATCGTCGACCAGCACACCCACATCTGTATCCGGAAGGACGGCTACATCCAGGGCGTCAACACCACCGAGAAGGGGATGTGGTTCGTCAACCTCCTCGACGATCTGGGCAAGGCCATGGGGCTGGAGAACGGCACCAAGGACATGACCGTCGAGAACTTCGGCAAGCTGATCCTCGAGGGGAGCGACACGAGCGTCGCGATCTTCAACCCCTTCGGCTTCCGCGAGGACTACGGCGGCAAGGACATGGTCCCGATCGAGGAGCAGGCGGAGGTCAAGCAGCGCTGGCCCGACCGGACGGTCATGATGGGCGGCGGCCTGACCCCGAACCAGGGGCTCGGGGAGACGCTGGACCGCCTTCAGATGTTCGTCGAGCAGTACAAGATCGCCGGCCTCAAGCTCTACACCTTCGACTCGACGCCCCAGCGCGGCTGGTGGTTCGACGACGTGAAGATCGCCTACCCGATCTGGGAGAAGTGCCGCAAGCTCGGGATCAAGAACATCGGCTGCCACAAGGGGATCCCGTTCGGCCAGTTCATGGCCCGGTACGCCCACGCCGAGGACTTCGACGCGGTCTGCGACGACTTCCTGGACCTCAACTTCATCGCGTTCCACGCGGGCTGGCCGTACCACGGCGAGCTGGCGGCCCTGAAGGGCTTCAAGCCGCAACGGAAGAACATGTACGTCGAGGTGGGCTCGACCTTCGCGGCCACCGTGTCGAACCGGCCGATGGAGTGCGCGCACGTGCTGGGCACGCTGCTCCGCGACATCGGGACCGACTACGTGATGTGGGGCACCGACTCCGCCCTGTGGGGCAACCCGCAGTGGCAGATCGATGCCTTCCGTAAGTTCAGGATCCCGGATCAGCTCGTCGAGGGCTACGGCTATCCGCAGCTCACCGACGAGATCAAGGCGAAGGTGTTCGGGCTCAACGCCGCCCGGATCTGGAACCTGAAGACGACCACCAAGGCGTCCCTCGAGGACAGGTCCCGGGTCGTCGCCGTCTAGAGAGGCGGAGCCCGGGCCGGAGCGTGGGCCAGGCTCGACAGCCTGCTAGACTCGAGTCGACTCTGCAGGAACGGGTGGCCGGCGCATCGTCGCCGGCCACCCGTGTCTTCACCGAACAAAGGGCGTGGGGAAATCGACGTCCACGGCGACCCGGCCGAGGTATCGGGGAGGAGCGGGCTCGGCTCCCCCCGACGACGGTGACAGATGAAGTGGGGGAGGGTCCAATGCCCGTCTACGAGTACGAGTGCCCGCCCTGTCTGATCATCTACGAGGTCAGGCAGGGCATGAAGGATCCGCCGCTCGAGACCTGCCCGAAGTGCCAGGGGCTGGTCACGCGGTTGATCTCCGCGCCCAACATCAACCGGTACAACTTCTCGAGCCCCACCGAGGCCAAGTACGCGAAGATCAGCCTCCGCGACGAGGTCAGGAGGGAAGGGGAGCTCCAGAAGGAGTACCAGAAGATCTGGCTTCCGCCGCCCGTCAAGCACAGCCCCTGGGAGGAGTGAGCCGGATGCGGTCTGGGCTGGTTTCGGTCGGCGCCCTGGTCACCGCACTGGTCTTCGTCGGCCCCGCGGCGGCGGCGGACGACTGCAAGAAGGTCCACGAGGTGGAGATGACCTTCAAGGGCGCCAAGGGCTTCAAGCCGAGGGAACTGCACGTCCAGGTCGGCGACTGCGTCCGCTGGATCAACCTGACGGGCATCGAGCACAGCGCGGTCGCGCTCGATCGGTCCTTCCACACTGGTCAGCTCATGCCGGGGAGCGCCAACCTCATCCGGTTCAGCAAGCCGGGCGAGGTCCCCTACGCGTGCGGGCCCCACCCCCCGATGAAGGGGACGATCGTCGTCGACCCCTGAGAGGCAGTGGCCCGGGGCGGGGTCGCGACGCGGCGATCCCACCGTGAGCGCCGGGTGAGTCACCGGCGGCTGGTCGTGTGAACCCAGAACCCTCCGGCGTGATCACGCGGGCGCGAACATCGGGACCGGCGGGCCGCCCTCGGTGGGCCTGAAGACGACCCGTACCGCCTGACCGATCCGGATCGCGTCGAGGTCGCAGTCGACGACGTTGGTCATCATCGTGACGCCTTCTTCGAGCGTCACGTACGCGATGGCGTAGGGAAGGGGCACCCGCCGCATGATGCTGTAGGAATAGATGGTCCCCCGGCCCGACGCCTGGAGCCATTCTGTCCTGCCCTCGAAGCAGAACGGGCAGATCGAGCGCGGGTAGTAGTGCACGTGACCGCACGACAGGCACGTCTTGATCAGGAGCCGGCCCTGGGCCGCCGCGTCCCAGAACGGCTGGGTCTCCGGGGTGACCGGGGGCGGTGGGACCTTCCTCTCGGGGCCGCTCACTCGCTCATTCTCCTCTCGCGCATGGGGACCGCCTCTCACTCCCTTTCCAGGATCAGCGTGGCGCTGCCGTGCCGGGTGCCGAGGGAGCCGCCGGTTCCGTGCGCGAGCGCCACGTCGCAGTTCTTCACCTGCACGTCCGGATGCGCCTCGCCCCGGAGCTGCCGCACCGCCTCGACCACCTTCGTCAGGCCGCCCCGGTTCCCCGGGTGATTGTTGCAGAGCCCGCCCCCGTCGGTGTTGAACGGCAGCGTGCCGACGCCGGCGATCAGGTTGCCGTCGGACACGAACGCGCCTCCGTGCCCCTTCTCGCAGAAGCCGAGATCCTCGAGCGTGATGAGCACCGTGATCGTGAAGCTGTCGTAGATGGACACGTACTTGATGTCGGACGGCGTGACTCCGGCCTCCGCGAAGGCCGCGGGCCCCGACCAGACGGCGCCCGAATACGTGAGGTCGATCTTCCCGCCCATCTGATGCTTCGGAGCCTCGCCGGCGCCGAGGACCCTGACCCGCGGGCGCCGGAGGCTCCGGGCCACCTCGGGCGTGACGACGACGAGGGCGCCGCCGCCGTCGGTGATGACGCAGCAGTCGAGACGATGAAGCGGATCGGCGATCATCGGCGAGTTGACGACCTCGTCGACCGTGACCACCTCGCGCAGGAGGGCGTGAGGATTGTGCTGGGCGTGGTGGGAGGCGGCGACCTTGATCCAGGCGAGCTGAGCGCTCGTGGTGCCGTACTGGTACATGTGCCGCATGGCGGCCATCGCGTACTGGTTGACGACGGTCGGCCCGAACGGGAACTCGAACGGGACGTCCGGCGAGGCGGCGCCGTAGTTGCGCGGCGCCGTGCCGGTGGCCATGCCCTCGGCTCGCGGCCGGCCGGCGAGCGTGATGAGCGCCACCGTGCACTTCCCGGCGGCGATCGCCTCGGCCGCGTGCGCGACGTGGATGACGTAGGACGACCCTCCGGTTTCGGTGGTGTCCATGTGCCGGACCCTGAGCCCCATGTAATCGACCATCGACAGCGGACCGAGGCCAGGCGCGTCGCCGGCGCAGAAGTACCCGTCGACGTCGTTCCTGGTCAGGCCCGCGTCGTCCAGCGCGCCCCTGGCGGCCTCGGCGTGAAGCTGGGCGAGCGACTTGTCGTCGGCCTTGCGCGTGGGATGCTCGTAGATGCCCGCGATACAGGCCTTACCTTTGATCGTCACGGGCGACTCGTCTCCAGCGCAGCGGGACAGAGGGGAGGGCGGTGCGCGCGTCCCGAGCCCCCTCGATCGTCATGGACGGCGCATCTCCAGTGCCTCCGGGATCACGACGTTGATCGGCTTGCCACTCGCGTAGGCGAGGATCTGGTCTCATCGGCCCGAACGGATCAAGCGGATCGAGGGTTCGCTGCCCTCGGTGGGAGACCTGTCCGAGTTCGGGGCGGACCGGGCAGAGCGCACGATTCTCGTGCGGGCACCGCGGACATCTCATCGCCAGCCTCCTGGCTCCGGGCCCGTGGGGCGAGCCCGGCGCCGCGAGGCTAGCTGACTCGGTCGAGATAGTCAAACGCGCGCCGTCGAGGCTCGTCCTCTCGAGCGGGCGGCCAGCTCTCCGAGGAGTCGATGCCAAGCCGGCTGGCAGGACCCCGGCTTCCGCGGTGAGCGGTGGCTGCCGACACCCGTGAGGAACCTGCGCGGACGGCGTCACGTCAAAAAGTGGTCAGCCCGGACTGGAGTTCCCCCATCGCGAGAATGTGTCCGGGAAACGCCCGATGCGGAGAAAGGATTGCGAGGAACGTAGCGCGCCCTTCCTGGTAAGATCACGCGGGCAAGAGCGACCATGAAAAAATCGTCGGTGGCCCTTCTGGGCGAGCGCGCGGTGGGGGCGGCGGTGCTCTTCGACTTCGGCGGCACCCTGGACGCCGACGGTCTCACCTGGAAGGAGCGATTTCTCCGTCTGTACCTGGCCGAGGGCGTCGTGATGGCGCCCGAGCGATTCGACCCCCTCTTCTACGCGGTGGACGACGAGCTCGTGCGGGCCGGTCCTCGGACTCTGTCGTTTCGCGACACGGTCTTTCGTCTCGTCGCCGGGATTGCGGAGGCCATGGGGCTCCGTCAGAGCGACGAGCTGGTCGACCGCATCGCGAGACGTTTCGTCGAGGATGCGATGGAAACACTCCGAGGCAACATGCCGCTTTTGTCGCGACTCAGCTGTCGCTACCGCCTGGGGATCGTCTCCAACTTCTACGGGAATCTCGCCACCGTCTGCGAGGAGGCCGGAATCCGCGGGCTCTTTGGCGTCATCATGGACTCGGGACGGGTCGGGTACCTGAAGCCGGACACCCGCATCTTCCACCGTGCCGTCGAGGAGCTCGGCTTGACGCCAGGCGACGCGACGTTCGTGGGCGATTCCTTGTCACGCGACATGGCGGGAGCGCACGCGGCCGGCATGCGCCACATCTGGCTCGCCGGCCGCACGGACCGGACAGCAGAGCCTTGCTGCCCGGGCGACCGCGTGATTGCTTCCCTGCAGGACCTGGAGGGGCTCCTGTGACGGGTGAGGCCCCCCTCGGAGGCGGGATCATCGCCGCCGGCGAAGGCCGCCGCCTGAGGGGTGCGGGCTGGACGGTGCCGAAGCTGTTGGTTCCCGTTGCCGGCGTGCCACTGATCGAGCTCGTGATTCGAAACTTCCTCGCGGCGCACATCTCATCGCTGGCCATCATCGTGAACGAACAGGCGCGCGACTGCGTGGAGTGGATCCGGTCGCGCTTCCCCCACCTCGCCCCTGAGTTCATCGTGAAGAATACCGGCTCGTCCCTCGAGAGCTTCATGGAGGTGGCCGCCCGCCACCCGGTGGGCCGCATGGTGATCTCGACCGTCGATGCGTGGTGTGTGGAGGCCGACTTCGTGCGATTCGTCGAGGCCGCCTCGCACCGCTCGCCCGAGGCCACGGTGCTGGCCGTGACCCCGCTCCTCGCCGACGAGAACCCGTTGTGGGTCAGCCTCGACGGGGCCGGACACATCACGCACCTCGGGGGGCGCTCCGGAGAGCTGGTCACCGCGGGGGTGTATCTGGTGCCGGAGCACGTCCGGAAGATGCACGCTCCGTCCGAGCTGGGGCGACTGAGAGAATTCTTGACCTGGCTGTTTCGGAGCGGGGAGCCGCTGTACGGCGAGGTCATCCAGACCGTCGTGGACGTGGACCGGGCCCAGGACCGGGCCCTCGCCGAAGCCCTGGCCCTCGCCGCGATGGAATCATCACCCCGCCGGGGAGGTGGGGTGTGAGCGGTTCGCGCTGCTGGGGCATCTTCCGAGAACGGGCCCATTCACCGGGCCGAGAGAGTGACGATGCGGAGATCCTGCGCCTCACCGGGAAGCATCTCGAGGCCAAAGGCTTCCAGGTGGTACTCAAACGTCCAGAGGAGCTCGAGCCCTTCGACGCTCCGCCGCAGTGCGCCTTCCTGATGTGCGAGGGCGTGGACATCCTCCGCCGGCTCCGGGCCTGGGAGGCGAGCGGTGTGCCTCAGGTGAACAGTCCGTTGGCGGTGCTGAACACGTACCGAGAACGGATGATCGCGCAGTTCGAGGAGGCCAACGTGCCCTTCATCGAGAGCCGGATCGTGCCGACGGCGGAGGCGAACGGCCCCTATCCCGTGCCCGTCTGGGTGAAGCGCGCCGACGTCCACAACACCCAATCCGGCGACGTGGTGTTCGCTCCAACCGAAGACGCCGTCGACGAGGCCCTCCGCGGGCTCACGGAGCGTCGGATCCCCGGTGCCGTGATCCAGCCGCACCTGGAGGGGGATCTCGTCAAGTTCTATGGTGTGGGCATGGGGTGCGGGCGGCGGGGTGACGCGCCCTGGTTCCGGTGCTTCTATCACAAGGAACAGGCCATGGTCGGGTATCCGTTCGATCCGACGCAACTCGCCTCGCTGGCGCGACGAGCGGCGGCGGCCCTCGGTCTCGAGGTGTACGGCGGGGATGCCCTGGTCACGGCACCGGACCGATTGGTGCTGCTGGACCTCAACGCCTGGCCGAGCTTCGCGCTCTACCGCGATGAGGCCGCGGAACGCATCGCCTCGTACCTGGCGCTCCGCTTTGCGGGTGTGCTCCGGTGACAAGGCGGTCTGCTCCCGGTCCGCGCTCGCAAGAGATCGTCGCACGAGAGCAGCGGCACATGGCGTCGGGCCTGCAGTCCTACGCCCTGTACTCCGGGCTCGCGATGGCCCGCGGCACGGGGTGCACGCTGATCGACGCGGACGGCAACCAGTACATCGATTTCCTCGCCGGTATCGGCGTGGGCAGCGTCGGCCACTGCCATCCGCGTTACGTCGAAGCCCTGAAGCAGCAGGTCGAACGATTGACGTTCGGCAGCTTCACCACGGAGACTCGCGCCCGCTTCCTCGAGCTCCTGGCCACGACGACGCCGGCCGGACTGACGCGTATCCAGATGTTCTCCGGCGGCGCCGAGGCCGTCGAGGCAGCCTTGCGGCTGGCCAAGGCGGCCACCGGCAAGCACGAGGTCATCGGATTCTGGGGCGGGTTCCACGGGAAGACCGGGGGGGTCCTGGGGCTCCTGGGAAGCGAGTTCAAGCACCGCCTGGGCCCCTTCCTGCCGGGCCAGTACCTGTCCCCGTACGCCGACTGCTATCGCTGCCCGCTCAAGCTGCGCTACCCGGAGTGCGGGATCGCGTGCGCGGAGTACTTGCGGGACGTCATCCGGTATCAGACGGGGGGCGAGATCGGCGCGATTCTCGTCGAGCCCATGCAGGGGACGGCCGGCAACGTGGTCCCGCCGGAAGGGTTCCTCAAGGCGGTGCAGGCGGTCGCCCGGGACCACGACGCCTTGCTGATCGTGGACGAGATGCTGACGGGCTTTGGGCGGACGGGAGCCATGTGGGGCTGTGACCACGAGGGGGTCATCCCCGACGTCATGACGATCGGGAAGGGGATCGGCGGCGGCTTTCCCGCGAGCGCCGTGATCTCCACCGACGAGATCACGACCCGCAAACCATGGTCCAACCCGAGCGCCAGCTCGTCGAGCTACGGGGGCAACCCGCTCGCCGCCGCCGCCGCCCTCGCTGCGCTCGAGATCCTCCTCGAGGAGGGCCTCGTCGAGAATGCCGAGCGCGTGGGCAAGGTCATGCTCGCGGGACTCGAAGCGCTGAAGGAAAAGTATCGGTGCGTGGGGGAAGTGAGGGGGAAGGGCCTGATGCTCGGGATCGAGCTCGTGCGGGACCGACGGACGAAGGAGCCTCTGGGGAAGACGGTGACCCAGGCGCTCTACCAGGAGTGCCTGAGGCGTGGCCTCGTCGCGATGGCGTACTCCCACACGATCCGGATCAATCCCCCGCTGGTCATCACCGAAGACACCGCGCTCGCGGGGCTCGCCATCCTCGACGAGGCCCTGGGGGCCGTTGTTCGCGAGCACGGGCTTCAGTAGGAAATGCTTCGAGGAGCGATCATCGGTCTCGGCAACATCGCCGTGCACGGGCATGTGCCCGGCTGGTCTCGCCGCCGCGACGTGGAGATCATCGCAGCGACCGACGCCCTGCCGACTCGGCGCGCCGAGTGCGAAGCGAGGCTGCCGGGTGCCCGCTGGTACGATTCCGTCGAGGAGCTGCTGGCCGACGCGCCGGTAGACTTCGCCGACATTTGCACGCCGCCTTCGAGCCATGCTCCTTTGATCCGGCGAGCGCTCGGGCGGGGTGTTCACGTCCTGTGCGAGAAGCCGCTGGTGTGCTCCCTCGACGAGTTCCGCTCGGTGGCCCACCTCGCCGCGGCGACCCCCCGCGTGCTCCATACGGTTCACAACTGGCACCATGCGCCGATCGTCCGGCGGATCTGGGAGGTGCTTCGGCGCGGCGAGATCGGCGAGGTGACACGGGTTGTCTGGCATACTCTCAGGACCCGCCCGGCGGCCGCCCGCGATGAACACTCCGGCAACTGGCGCGTCGATCCGGCCGTCGCCGGCGGGGGCGTCCTCACCGATCACGGCTGGCATGTCTTCTACATTCTCCAACGCTGGCTCGGGGAGCGGCCGACGTCGGTGAGTGCGAGGCTCGAGACGCGCCGGCACGCCGGTTGGCCGGTCGAGGATACCGCGACGGTCAAGCTGACATTCCCCCGGGCCACGGCCGACGTCCTGCTCAGCTGGGCCTCCGACGTGAGACGGAACTGGGCAGAGGTCACCGGTACGGGGGGCAGGATCGAGCTCCACGATCGTACGTTGATCGTGAAGCGGCACGGGCCGGGTCGCGATCGGCACTGGTCGTTCTCTTCCCCCCTGTCCGATGGCTCCTATCACCCGGACTGGTTTGAACCCGTGGCGAACCATTTTGTCGACGAGATTACGGGGGTAACGCCAGGCGGGGCGAATCTCGCGGAGGCGTCGTTCTGTGTCGCGCTGGAGGCCTTGGCGCGTGAGTCGAATCGGCGAGGAGGCCAGACCTGTTCGCTCCCCATGACGTTGTTCGCGGCGCCAACCCCCTCGGCCTGGCCCTCGCTCTGAAGATGACAGCGGCCGTCGCCAAGCGGTCTGCGGGAAGCCTCCTGGTGGTCGTCCCAACCGGGAGCGACGGGACCGAACGAGTGTGTCCGAGTACGGTGGTCGCCGGCCTCCCGTTGGTGCGCCGGATCGTACTGGCGGCCGCGCAGGCGGGCTTCGGGCGGATTTCAGTGCAGGGCCTCTCGGCGAAAGACAACGCGCTTGCCGGAACCGCGGCGGACCCACTGATCCCAGGCGAATTCCTTCCGCCGGTTTCACGGCGACGGATCGTGTTGATCCCAGTCAATGTCATCCCGAAGCCGGACTGGTTGCGTTCGCTCCTGGAGATGCCGCTCGATGCGGAAACGCTCTACGTCGATGCCTCCATGGTGGCCGTGATCGACAGCCAGGATCCGCGCCCGATCCTGTCGGCGGCGGCGCGCTACACGAGCGCGGCAGAGCTGGTGGCGGCGTTACGGGGACTGTTCGACGCGAGGGATCGATCCTTCGACCCGGCGGGAAGATTCCCGCTCCGCTCGGCCGGCGACCTCCCCCACGCGGAACGGTGGCTGCTGCGGAGTCTCGTCAAACGCGGCGAAGGAGTGATGTCGCGTTACGTCGAGCGGCGACTGTCGCTGGCGGTCACGCGGCAGCTCGTGTCCACGCGGGTGACGCCCAACGCCATGACCCTGCTCAGCGTGTCGGTCGGACTCGCCGGCGCCCCGTTCTTCTTGTCGTCATCGCCGGCCTACCAGCTCACCGGGGCCCTCCTCTTCCTCGCGCACTCGATCCTGGACGGGTGTGACGGCGAGCTCGCGCGGCTCAAGTTTCTGGAGTCGCGAGGCGGCGCCCTCCTGGATTATTGGGGCGACAACCTGGTGCAGGTCGCGGTGTTCGCGTCCATCGCGATCGGCTGGAGTCTCGCCATCCACGCCAGGTGGCCGCTCTTTCTCGGCGCGCTCCTGATCGCGAGCTCGCTGACGGCCGCGGTCGCACTCTTCCGGCAGACCCTCGAGGACGAGCCGCCCGCTGCCGACGCATCGTCGTTCGCTCGCGTTGCCGAACGGCTGTCCCATCGCGACTTCATTTATTTGGTGGTGCTGCTGGCGGCGGCGGGCAAGGCCGCGTGGTTCGTGGCCCTGGCGTCGGTGGGGACGCCGATCTTCTTGCTGCTGCTCTGGATCGGTCGGACACGGCGGGTGTCCGGCTCCGATCGAGAACCCTGAGGGATCGGAGGATCGACGCGTGCGCTATCTTCGCCTGGCGCTGTTCGTGCTCGGGGTGGCGCTGCTCGGCGTTCTGGTCGCCCGCCACGACCCTCTCGCGATCCTCTCATCGATCACGCGGCTCTCCTGGCGGCTGGTCGTCGTCCTGTGTTTTCCCATCACGGTCGTCACGCTCTTCGACACGCTCG
>CAZWXA010000094.1:0-11092 GCA_964637755.1 uncultured bacterium
TCAAGGAGGACGTCGACAAGCTCCTCGACGAGATCGACGACATCCTCGAGGAGAATGCCGAGGAGTTCGTGAAGAGCTACGTCCAGCGGGGAGGGCAGTAGGCGATGCCGATCTACGAGTACCGGTGCTCCGGGTGCGGGACGGAGTTCGAGAAGTACCTCGCCAGGCCCTCGGCGGCCGTTGCGTGTCCGCACTGCGCCAGCGCGAACGTGAAGCGGACCCTGTCGGTCGTGGGGGTGAAGACGAGCGGCGTCCCGGCTGGCTCTGTCGCCTCGACAGGCGGTGGGTGCTGTGCCGGCGGGTGCGGCTGCCAGTAGGCCGTTCCCGACCGCGAATCAGCCGCGCGTGGGCCCGTTCCCGGGACCCCGGCTGCTGTCAGATGCCGGGTGGCCCGAATCGGAGCCCGTCGCGGCCGTCTCCCAAAGAGCACCGGAGAAACGGCCGAAGCCGGGTGAGCGTGCCCGGACGCCAGCCAGCACCGTGGACAGGTCGTCCTGGAACTGCCTCTCGAGGGCCCATGACGAATGGGCCCCATGACGGATGACGTCGATGACTGAAGAGTCAAGGACTGACAGGATCAGGCTGACTTCGTACGCCGCCTGCGCCGGCTGAGCTTCCAAGATGGCTCCTGGAGATCTCCAGGAGGTGCTCGCAGCGCTCCGGCTCGGCGACGCGGGTCGGGCCGACCCCGACCTGCTGGTGGGCCTGGGACGGGCCGACGACGCGGCGGTGTACCGGGTGACGGACGACGTCGCGATCGTCGAGACGGTGGACTTCTTTCCACCCGTGGTGGACGATCCGTACACCTGGGGGGCGATCGCCGCCGCCAACGCGATGTCCGACGTCTACGCCATGGGCGGCCAGGTCCTCTTCGCCCTGGCGATCGCGGGGTTCCCCCGGGAGCTGCCGAAGCGGGTCGTCACGGAGGTGTTCCGGGGTGGCGCCGACAAGGTCTCCGAGGCCGGCGGGGTCATCGCCGGCGGCCACACGGTGGTCGACCCCGAGCCGAAGTACGGCTTGTGCGTGACCGGCCGCGTGCACCCGCAGCACATCTTCGTCAAGGGTGGCCTGCGTGCCGGGGATCGCCTGTTTCTCTCCAAGCCCCTCGGCACCGGCGTGATTGTCACCGCGGCGAAGGCGGACGCCGCCGCCGGTGACGTGCTGGACGGAGCGGTACGGAGCATGCTGCGGCTGAACCGCGTCGGCGCGGAGGTGGGACAGGCGCTGGGGGTTCGCGGGGCCACGGACATCACGGGGTTCGGCCTGCTCGGGCACGTTGCCGAGATGGTCGAGGCGTCCGCGGCCGGCGTTGCCCTCGACGCGTCCCGTCTGCCCGTGCTCGACGGGGCCGCGGCCCTCGCCGAGAAGGGCCACTGGAGCGGCGGGATGCGGCGCAATCGCCGGCACGTCGACGCCACGATGCGCGGGCGTCTCTCAATCGGTGAGGCGCTGGTGCCCGGGCTGGAGGGTCTCCTGTTCGAATCCGAGACATCGGGGGGGTTGTTGCTGGCGGTCTCGCCGGACAAGGCGGGAGAAGTGGTCGGGCGGTTCCAGGCGCGCGGCGAGGTATGCTGGGAAGTCGGTGAGGTGATTCCCGAGGTCGCCATCCGCGTCACGTAGCCCGAACCGGAACCACCACGCGATCTCGAGCCTCGTGCCGTTCCAGGTCCGGCCGCTGGCCCTCCGGCGCTACCCGGGCCGCTTCAGGAAGGCGATGAGGCGGCTCTTCAGCTCGGGCGGGATCTCGACGTCCCGGAGCTTCCGTGCCGCGTCGATGGTGCCCCGGTACGTATTGACGAAGGCGACGCAGGGTGCGCAGCCGTCGATGTGCCACTCGAGTAGTTCCGCCTGAGGGCGGGGAAGCGAGCCGTCCAGATACTCTCCCAGCAGTCGGGCGATCTCGGTACAGGCAAGCTCGTCACCCCGCATGGTTGGTCACCATCATAGGGATGCGTCGGGGCCCGGGGTGGATTCTCCTGCCCCTCCTCCTCGGCGGGCTCGCGGAGGTGGTGGCCGGGGCTCGGGGGGGACCGGCACCGGTCTCGCCGGCGCCAGCCGTCGGCCTCCGGCGCGGTGACGGGCCCGCGCCGGCGGGCGCGAGCGCCGCGGGCTGGTTGGCCGCTCAGACGGAGTTCCTCCAGCGCCACTGGAGGATGCCCATCGCGCCGCAGGGGATGCCGCCGAGGCGCTTCGGGCCGCTCGAGGCGTCGCTCCACCCGGAGGCATGCGGCATCTGTCATCCGCTCCAGCTCGCGGACTGGAGAGAGAGCGCCCACGCCACCAGCATGGGGCCCGGCGTCGGCGGCCAGCTCGTCGGGCTGCACCGGGCGGACCCGACCCAGGCGGGCAGGTGCTACACGTGTCACGCCCCGCTCGCCGAACAGCGTCCGGGCGCGGCGGGATACGACCCGACGCTCACGCCCAAGGGCATCGTCTGCGGAGCGTGTCACGTCCGGAAGTGGCAGCGCTACGGCCCACCGACGCGTGAGGGGGCGCTCTTGTCGGCGACACCACGCTCGATGCTGCCCCATTCCGGCGTCACGCGAGCGCCGGCGTTTCTCGCCTCGGAGTTCTGCAGGGATTGTCACCAGTTCCCGGCGGCAGGCTACGCGCTCAACGGGAAGCTCCTCCAGAATACTTACGAGGAATGGAAGGCAGGACCGGCCGCCGCCGCGAACGTGCAATGTCAGGACTGCCACATGCCCGGCCGTCGCCACGTCTGGCGCGGCATCCACGACCCGGACATGGTGCGGAGCGCGCTGGCGTTCTCGCTCCAGCGGGACCCGGGAGGAGTGCTCCTGACGGTCACGAACGCCGGCGGCGGGCACGCCCTGCCGACATACGTGACGCCACGCGTCGTCGTGAGCGGTGAGCTGCTCGACGGCGACGGAAGAGCGATCGACGGCAGCCGCCGGGAGTCGATCATCGGTCGGGCCGTGACCCTCGACCTCGAGCGCGAGCTGTTCGATACGCGGCTCCTCCCGGGTCAGAGCGCGGTCTACCGCTTCGACACCACCCGCGCGCCTGCCGGGGCCGTGCGGCTCAGGGTGATCGTCGAGCCCGACCATTTCTACACGCAGTTCTTCGAGGCGCTGCTGAGGGACGGCGGCGGCGGGGACCCGGCGAAGATCCGGGCCGCGCTTCAGGCCTCACGGCGGACCCCCTTCACGGTGCTCGAGCAGGTCGTGCGGCTCGAGTGAGAGGACGCGAAGACATCGACACCCGCGGCGACCGGTGGAGGGGGTCTGGGAGGAGCGGCGCTCGCGCTCCCCGGCGTTGACCGAGGCGGGCTCCCTCCGCGGAGGAATGACGTGCCGGGTGGCCCTTCTCACGCCGTTCGGCCCGCCCTCGGTCCGCGGCAACGCCGTCACCGTCAGCCGGATCGCGCGCGGGCTGGGCGAGCGAGGGCTCGGCCTTCGCGTGTGGGACCTCGCCGCGACACCGGAAGCGACCGTCGAATCGGAGGTTGCGGCGTACCGGCCGCATCTGATCCATGCGTTTCAGGCTTACCGGGCGGGTCCCCTGGCCGTGCGGCTGTCTCGGCCCGCGCAGACGCCCGTGGTCGTGACGATCACCGGGACCGATGCCAACCACGATCTCCTCGACCCAGAGCGCGCCGCGACCGTCCGGCGGGTCCTCGAGAGCGCGGCTGCGGTCACCGTGTTTCACGAGTCGATTCGCGACCGCGTCGCGGCGGTGTTGCCCCACGTCGCTCCTCGGATCCTGGTGATCCCGCAGGCGGTGCGGTTCCTGCCGGGGGAGCCCTACGACCTCGCGGCGCGCTGGCCGCTGCCGGCGAACCGCGTCCTCTTCGTCTTTCCCGCGGGCATCAGGATGGTCAAGCGGCCCCGGCTCCCGCTCGGTCCGTTCGAGCGCCTCGTGGGCCGGCGGTCCCGCGCCCGGCTCCTCTACGCGGGCCCGATCCTGGATCTCGACGAGGGCGAGGCGCTTCTCCACCACCTCGCGTTCCGACCGTGGGCCAGATACGTCGGGCCCGTCCCGCACGCGCAGATGCGCTCGCTGCTCGAGGCGGCGGACGTCGTGCTGAACGCGTCGATCTCCGAGGGCGGGATGGCCAACTCGGTCCTCGAGGCCATGGCGACGGGGCGGCCGGTCCTGGCCTCCGACATCGAGGGCAACCGCTCGCTCGTCGAGGACGGGGTCACCGGGTTTCTCTTCCGGACCGAGGACGAGTTCGAGCGATGCGCGGAGCGCCTCGTGGACGACCCCGCCCTCCGGCGGATGCTGGGAGAAGCCGGACGGGCGAAGGTCGATCGGCTGTATCCGGCCGGCCGGGAGATCGACAGCTACCGGGGGCTCTACGGGCGGCTCGCCGATCCCTGTGGCGCCTGAGAACGGCGGGGGGGGGAGGAGTGCCTGACTCCCGCGGGAGCGCGATCACCCGGGAGCGTCGTGGAGGCCGGCGCCGACCCCGCTCACGCGAGCACCGAGGGCCCGCTCGCCGCGAACCGGATTGCGCGCGGCCCGGGTCGGCGCGCGAGCCGCTCGCGAATCGTCCACCTCCGGCCGTCCCGTCACCCGGCGGGCGAGCGAGCGATTTGACTGGCCCCAGGGCGCGACTCATAATGGCGGCATCGGTCGCCCACTAGGTCGCGGCATCGCCCTTGCCGACCGGTTCTGCTCCGTCGCCTGCTTCGGCGTTGTGAGGTCCACACGGGGAAAGGAGCGTCAATGGCCCAGGATGCGCGTGTCCAGGAGTTTGTCACCTCGTACCAGGCGCTACGATCGGAAGTCCAGAAGGTCATCGTTGGACACGCGGACGTGATCGGGAGCGTGCTCATCGGCCTCTTCGCCGGGGGCCACGTCCTGCTCGAGGGCGCTCCCGGTCTCGGCAAGACGCTCCTCATCCGGACGCTCGCCGAGGGGCTGGAGCTGTCGTTCGCGCGGATCCAGTTCACGCCCGACCTGATGCCCGCCGACATCGTCGGCACGAACATGATTCTCGAGGACTCCGACGGGCGGAAGCACTTCGAGTTCCAGCACGGGCCGATCTTCGCGCACATCCTCCTCGCCGATGAGATCAACCGCGCGACGCCGAAGACGCAGTCGGCGCTGCTCGAGGGCATGCAGGAAGGCAGCGCCACGGTCGGGGGCGCGACGCGCCGGCTTCCGTCGCCGTTCTTCGTGCTGGCCACGCAGAATCCCATCGAGATGGAGGGGACCTATCCTCTCCCCGAGGCGCAGCTCGATCGGTTCCTGTTCAAGGCGCGCGTACGCTACCCGGCACTCGAGGAGTTGAACGCCATCATCGACCGGACCACCCAGCGCCGGGAGGTCCAGATCCAGCGGGTGATGAACGGGGACGCCGTGCTGGGTTTTCGCGAGCTGGTGCGCGAGGTGCCGATCGCCTCGCACGTCCGCGACCTCGTCTCGCTGATGATCATGGCGACCCATCCCGAGTGGGAACACGCGCCGGAGATGACGAAACGGTACGTGCGCTACGGCGCGAGTCCTCGCGGCGCCCAGGCGATGGTTCTCGGCGCCAAGGTTCTCGCGCTCTCGCAGGGCCGGTACAATGTCAGCGTGGCGGACATCCGCGAGATGGCGGCGCCGGCGCTGCGCCACCGGATCATCCTGAACTTCGAGGGCGAGGCGGAGGCGGTCGACACGGACCGGATCGTCGCGCAGGCCATGGAGAGCGCCGGGCAGCTGAGCGTCCGCGAGAAGGAGGTCTTCCTCCGGTAGAGGGGAGCGACATGGCGGATCCCGCCCATCTCGACCGTCTCATCCGCCGCGTGGCGGCGCAGATCCGCCGCCGGCGGGCCGAGCACTACGGGCTCCGGGGCGCCTTCTACGGCGCGCTGGTTGCCGTCCTGGCGCTGCTCGCGAAGGGCGCGGTCGGTCCGCTCGCCCCGGCGGCCGCGCTCGGGTTCTTCGTGCTCGGGGCCGGTGCCGGGGTGGTCCTAGGACTCTCCCTCGCGGTGCCACGCGGCGACGTCGCCAGGCTCGCGGACCGCGCGTTCGGGCTCGAGGACCGGGTCGCGACGGCGATCGAGTGGTCCGACCGTGCGGATCGCAGCCCGCTCGTCGACGCCCTCCTCGCGGACGCCGTCTCGCGCGTGGAGCGGCTCGAGCGGGGCCCGGCCGTGCGACGCGTGCTCCCCCGGGAGGCGCGCTTGCTGCCCCTTCCCCTCGCGGCGGCGGTTGCCCTGGCCCTGGCGCCCGCCGTCCCCTTCCCGGCCGGCAGGCTTCCCGGCTTCCCGTCGCCCGCAGAGGAAGAGACGACGACCGAGCGCACCGGGAATCTCCAGAGCAGCGACCAGTTTCGCCCGAAGCCCGAGGCCGTCCGCCCGACCGTGCTGACCGAGCGCGACACCGAGCGCGCCAGCAGCACCGGTATCGTCCGCCCGGCGGACCGTCCCGCCCTCTTCAAGGACACCGCGCTCGGCGGCGAGCGGCCCGACTTCAGCAGCTTCCTGAAGAAGGGCGACGAGCGGCTCAAGCTCCTGGAGCAGGTGGACGCCCTGCCCGACCTCCAGTCGGACTTCACACGGAGCGCGTACAAGATGATGGCCCAGCAGTCGAAAGCGGTGACCGCCGGCCTCCGGCCCGACCAGATCCCTCCGCCGCAGATCCGCGACCTGCTCGAGCGCATGGCGCAGGCCGGCCAGAAGGAGGGGAGCGAGGCCTCGCAGGCCGCGTCAGAGGGAATGCGCGCGCTCGACCGGGGCCAGCAGGAGAAAGCCATCGACGCCATGAACCGGGCGCTCAACGCGCTGCGCCAGTCGGACGACCAGCGAAAAGGCGCGCTCAACCTCCGGGGCGGGAAGCAGGGCGAGAGCGGGCGGCGAAGCAGCGAGAGCGGCGACAGCAAGGAGCCGGGCAACCCCGAGCAGGAAGAGCCCGGCGGGAGCAAGGGCAAGCTGCCCGGTCAGGGCCCGGGGAACCAGCCCAAGGGAGAGCCGACGGCGCGGCTCCACGCCAAGGGCAACGACTCGTCCCTGGAGGGCGACCCCCGCAACGGGCAGAAAGAGAGCATCGACACCAACATGTTCGGCCATGCGGCCAGGGTTCCGTCGCGACTGCAGTACGGGGGGGTGTTCGATCAGTACCAGAAGATGATGGAGGACGCGATCGCGCGCGAGCAGGTTCCGCGCGACTACCAGCCGCAGGTGAAGGACTACTTCCGGGCGCTGGGCGAGAAGTAGCGCGTGGCAGCGCAGACCGTCCAGGCGTTCTTCACACCCGAATTCCTCGGCCGTCTCGAGCGCCTCTCCGTGGTTGCTCGCCGGCCCTTCCGCGGTCGGGTCAAGGGCGAGCGGCGGAGCCCGCGCAAGGGGCAGAGCGTCGAGTTCTTCGACTACCGCCCCTACGGTGTGGGCGACGACCTCCGCTACGTCGACTGGAACATCTTCGGGCGGCTCGACCGCCTCCACGTCAAGCTGTTCCTGGACGAGGAGGACGTGCGGGTCCACCTCCTGCTCGACGCGTCGGCCTCGATGGGCTTCGGCGCGAAGCTTGGCTACGCGGCCAGGGTCGCGGCCGCGCTGGGCTTCGTCGCGCTCGTGAACCTCGAGCGAGTGGGCGTGGCGGTGCTGCGGAGTGGCCTGGCGGAGGGCTGGCCGCCGGCGCGGGGGCGCAACCACTTCGTGCGGCTGGTCGACTTCCTCTCCCGGGTGCGGCCCGGCGGAGTGACCGATCTGAACCGCGCGCTGGAGACCTACGCCATCCGCGCCAGAGAGCCCGGCGTCGCCATCGTCCTGTCTGACCTTCTCGATCCCGGCGGCTACGAGCGTGGGGTCGGCGCGCTCGTCGAGCGCCGCTTCGACGTGCACGTCCTGCACGTCCTGGCGCCGGAGGAGGTCAACCCCGACTTCGGCGGCGATCTCCGCCTCATCGACAGCGAGACGGGCGAGGTCCGGGAACTCACGCTCGACGGCGAGACGCTGCGAGGGTACCGTCAGCGCCTGCAGGACTTCCTGGACCGCGCGGAGGGGTTCTGCCGAACGCGGGAGATCGGATACCGGCGCGTCGCGACGGATACGCCGGTCGAGGAGTTCATGCTCAGCGAGTTGAAGGGCCTCATCCTGACGTGACCCCCCCCGGGGCCGCCGCCGCGTGACTGATCACCGGACGGGCGCTCGGGCCGATCGAGTCGGGATCGACTCCGGCCTCGCCTCGCGGAGGCCGCTCGGCTCGACCTGCGGGCTCGGGCGGACGCTCGCGTGACTGATCACCGGATTGGCACTCGGGCCGATCGAGTCGGCTCTCGGCTCGCGCGGGCGCTCGCGTGACGTTCCTTTCCCCGTTCGGGTTCGCGCTGTTCTCGCTGTCCGTGCCGCTGCTGGTGCTGTATTTCCTCAAGGTGCGGCGTCGCGAGCACCGGGTGTCGAGTCTCATGCTCTGGGAGCCGGCCCTTCGGGATCGGCACGCGTCGACCGTCTTCCAGCGCCTCCAGCGCGATCCGCTGCTCATCCTCCAGCTCCTCGCCCTGCTCGCCCTGGCGCTCGCGCTCGCGCGGCCCACGACGACGGTGACGGGACACGGAGCGCGCAAGGTGGTTGTCGTGCTCGACACCTCGGCGTCGATGAAGGCGAGGGACATCACGCCCTCCCGGTTCGAGGCGGCGAAGGCTGACGCCCAGGCGCTCGTGCGGAGTCTCGGGGTAGGCGCCGAGGTGATGGTGGTCGAGGCGGGTATCAACCCGCGCGTGACCGCCTCGCTCACGCGAGACCACGGGAGCGCCGCCTCGGCGATCGGCGCGGGTCGACCGCGCGACATTCCCAGCCGGCTGGCAGAGTCCGTCCGGACCGCTCGCGCGCTCACGGCGGACGACCCGCGGGCGGAGATCCACGTGTTCACGGACGGGACCCATCCACCGCTCGACGCCGCCGACCTGCGCGACGGCCGGATCCGCTGGCACGGGATCGGCCGCCACAGCGACAACGTCGGGATCACGAGCTTCGCCATCCGGAAGAACTACTTCGGGAGCTTCGACTACCAGGCGTTCCTGTCGCTCGCGAACTTCAGCGAGGGGGAGAAGTCCTTCGCGTTCAGACTGGACCTCGACGGCAAGAGCTTGGCCGCGAAGCCGCTCACGCTCGGGCCGCACGTCCGGCGGTCGATGATGCTGCCGTTCAGCAGCCAGGGGGGTGGCATCGTCACGGCGCGGCTGGACGTGGCGGACGACCTGACTGCCGACGACGTCGCGTACGCCGTGATCCCGCCGCCGCGCAAGTTCTCCGTGCTGCTCGTGACGGCGGGCAACCTGTTCCTCGAGAAGGAGCTGCGGACCGATCCGCAGGTCTCCGTGCAGGTGCGCAGACCCGAGGCGTACGCCGGTGGCATGGACGGGTTCGACGTCGTCGTGCTCGACAGCGTCAGTCCCCGCCGGATCGGACGGGGCCGGTTCGTGCTGGTCAACAGCGCGCCGGGCGACGTCCCCATCGAGGTGCTGGGCCGCGTGGAGCAGCCCGTGATCCTCGACTGGGATCGGAGCCACGTCATCATGCGCAATGTCGACCTCGCCAAGGTCGCGATCGAGGACGCGATGCGCGTGCGGCCGCTCGCCACCGTCAAGGCGCTCGTGGAGTCGTCCTCGGGGCCGCTGGTCTACGTGCTCGAGGAGCAGGACCGGAAGGCGCTGCTCATCGGGTTCGACCTCTTCAAGACCGACTTCCCGCTCCACGTCGCCTTCCCGCTCATCCTGACCAACGCGCTGCGATGGCTCCATCCGGCGGGGATCGATCAGGGGAGCCTCCAGCTCGCCTCGGGCCAGCCGATCCTGCTGCCGGTCGAGCACGATGTCTCGTCGGCGACGGTGACGACTCCGTCGGGTCGCCGGGTTCCCGCCCAGGTCATCCGCGGGGTCGTGAGCTTCGCGGACAGCGACGAGGTCGGCATCTACCGGGTCCAGACCACGCGCGGCGAGACGCCCGTCGCGGTCAACCTCATGAGCTCCGACGAGTCGGATCTGACGCCGCGGCCACTTCCACCCGCCCCGCCCGGCGGGGGCGACAGCACCCCGGTGCCGGTGGAGCGCGAGCTCTGGCCGCTCTTCCTCGGGGCGGCGGCGGCGTTGCTCGTTCTGGAGAGCCTCCTCTACTGGCGCCGGCAGAGCGCCGGGCGGGTCCGGCTTCCGGAGGGGCTCGGTGATCGGTGGGCGCTCGCGCTCCGGGGAGCGCTCGTGGCCGTGCTGCTCGGGGCGCTGGCCCGCCCTACGCTGCCGCGGTGGGTGGACCGCCTGAACGTCGTGTTCCTGCTCGACGAGTCCGACAGCGTCAGCCTGGCGGCCCGCGAGCGCGCGTGGCGGTTCGCGGCCGACGCCGTGAAGTCCACGAAGAGCGGGGACCGGGCAGGTCTCGTCGTGTTCGGCCAGGAACCGCTCGTGGATCAGGGCCTTGCGGAGCGGCGCGAGCTCGAGCGGCCGAGGGCGCAGGTCGGAGGCCGCGCGACGAATCTCTTCCAGGCGATCCACCTCGGCCTCGCGAGCCTCCCGGCCGGTGAGGCGAACCGGCTCGTCCTCCTGAGCGATGGCCGGCAGAACGTCGGGAATGCGCTGGCCGCGGCCCGGGCGGCGAAGGACGCGGGCGCCGACATCTACTACGTGCCCACGCCGCTCACCTTCACGCAGGAGGTGGTCCTCGAGTCCCTCGTGCTCCCCGACGAGGTGAAGTTCGGCGAGCCCTTCCAGGCGAAGGTCGTCGCGTGGAGCGAGCGGGAGACCCAGGGCCGGCTCTCGCTCTACCGCAACGGCGAGTTCCTCGGCTCCCAGGTGGTCCGACTGACGGCAGGCAAGAACGTGTTCACCTATCGGCAGGCGCTCGAGAAGATCGGTATTCACGTCTTCCAGGCGGGGATCGAGGTCGAGGGCGACACGATCGAGGACAACAACCGCGCCGTGGGCTCCATCGTCGTGCGCGGCCGACCGACCGTACTCCTGGCCGACAAGGATCGCGAGCAGGCGGCGGTCCTCGCCGGGGCTCTCCGCTCCCAGAGCATCGACGTGACCGTGGTCGAGCCCGAACGGATCCCGCGCGACATGGCGGGGTTCCAGAGGTACGACGGGCTCATCCTGTCCAACGTCTCGTCGCTCCGGCTCACGAAGCCCCAGATGGTGATGATCCGTGAC
>CAZWXA010000094.1:11102-11352 GCA_964637755.1 uncultured bacterium
AGGAGAGCTTCGGGCTCGGCGGCTACTACCGGACCGCGGTCGAGGAAGCGCTGCCGGTCATGATGGAGGTCAAGCAGAAGGTGGAGGTCCCGAGCCTGGCGGTCGTGCTGTCGATCGACCGCTCGGGGTCGATGGCCATGTCGACTGACGACAAGGTGACGAAGCTCGATCTCGCCAAGGAGGCCGCGCACCTCGTCATCGACCTGCTCGACGACCGGAACGAGGTGGGCGTGATGAGCTGGGACACCGA
>CAZWXA010000095.1:0-11212 GCA_964637755.1 uncultured bacterium
CGGTGATCTCGTCGAGGAACAAGGTGCCGCCGTCGGCGGCCGAGAAGAGGCCGACCTTGTTCGCCACTGCCCCGGTGAAGGCCCCCTTGACGTGGCCGAAGAACTCGGACTCGATCAGCGTCTCGGCAATCGCGCCGCAGTTGACCGGGATGAACGGCCGGTCACGGCGGTTGCTCTCCTGGTGGATGGCCTGGGCGATCTGTTCCTTGCCCGTGCCGCTCTCGCCCGTGATCATCACCGTGGAGTGGCTGTCGGCGATCTTGCGGACCGTGTCGAGGACGTCCAGGAGCTTGGGGCTCTTGCCGATGATGGTCTGGAACCGGCGCTGGGTCTCGAGCTGGCGCTTGAGGTACAGGTTCTCGTCACGGAGCCGCTTCCGCTCGAGCCCTTTCAGGACGATCAGCTTGATCTCGTCGAGCTTGAACGGCTTGGTGATGTAGTCGTATGCGCCGAGCTTCATCGCCTCGACGGCGGTTTCCGTCGACGCGTAGGCGGTGATCACGAGGACCACCGTGTCGGGTGACAGCTCCTTCGCGGCCTTGAGCACCGCCAGCCCGTCGGTCCCGGGCATGCGCAGGTCGGTCACGACGAGGTCGATCGGCTCGCGGCGGAGGACGTCGAGCGCGGACTCACCGCCGTCCGCGACGATCACGTCGTAACCCTCCCTCCGGAGCATGATGGCGAGGAACTCGCGCATGCTCTTCTCGTCGTCGACGACCAGGATGCGCGCGTCAGGCATGGCCAGCGGGAAGCGTGATGGTGAACATGGTGCCCTGCCCGTCCACGCTCCGCACCTCGATATCGCCGCGGTGGTCCCGCACGATCCGGTGGACCAGGGCGAGGCCGATCCCGCTGCGCTGGGATTTCGTGGAGGCGAAGGGCTCGAAGATGTGCGGCAGATCGTCCGCGTGGATGCCACCGCCGGAGTCCGACACCCACACCTCGAGACGATCGGCGGCCGCCCGTGCCCCCACGCGCAGTTCGCCGCCGCGCGGCATCGCCTCGACGGCATTGAGGCAGAGGTTCCAGAAGACCTGTCGGATCTGCTGGGGGTCGGCGTGCACCGGCAGGCGCTCGCCGTACTCGCGGGCGATCTTCACGTTCGCGGGGAGCGGCCGGTGCTCGAGCAGGAGGAGCACCTCGTCGAGCGAGTCGGCGAGATTGATCGACTGCAAGGCCAGCGGGGCCGGTCGCGCGTACTCCAGCAGATCCTTGATGATGTCGTCGAGACGCTCGGACTCCCGGACGACGATCTGCGCCAGTCGCTCCCGCGTGACGCCGCTCTCCGTGTCCCGTGCCAGCACCTCGATGGCCCCGGTCAGCGACGCCAGCGGGTTTCGGATCTCGTGGGCGATGTTGGCCGCCATCCGCCCGACGGTGGCGAGGCGATCAGCCTCTCGCACGCGCGCCTCCATCTCCTTCATCGACGACAGGTCCTCGCAGACCGCGATGAGTCCGAGCGTCACCCCGCTGCCCGAGCGGAGGGCCCAGAACGTGAGGGCCACGGGCACGCTCCGGCCCGCGGACGCCGGCAGCGTCAGCTCGTACCGCCGGGACGCGCGCGAGTCGCTCCGCACCGCCCCCACGATCTGGCCGAGGTCGACCGCGTCGCCGAAGATCGCCTGCCAGGGCTCGCCGACGGCGCGGGCCGCCGGCACTCCGGTGATCTCCGCCGCCGCCCGATTATACGCGGTGATCCGGCCGGCGAGGTCGAGCGCGATGAGGCCCGCGCCGACGGACTGGAAGACGAGGTCCTTGAACGCCTGCAGGTCGCTGAGATCCTTTCGCTGGTCCTCGAAGGCGTGGTGGACCGAGCGATACTGCTCGGCCAGACTCCCCGCGACGATCGCGACCACGAGGAAGGTCCCCGTGTTGAGGAACATCGCGAGCACGGCGAGCCCGGTCGTCTCGCTCGCCATGTCGAGGACGGAGGAGATGGGCAAGACCGCGCGGCCGGCGACGACCGCGACGTAGAGGACGCTGGACGCGGCGGCGATCGCCAGCGCACCCTGCCGCGAGAGCATGACGCACGACGCCACGACGACCAGCACGTACAGGAACGCGAAGACGGAGACGGGCCCGCCCGTCGAGAGCACGATCAGCGTCGCGGTCGCGACGTCCAGGCCGAGAATGAGCCAGGCGGTGTGTCGCGCCCGGCCGAGGCGCTGCCGCCGGAGCAGCGGCACCGCGGAGGACGCGGCGGTGATCAGGATCGCGGCCGTGAAGCTCCCGAGGCCGATGGTCGGGATCGGGTCGTGAGCGAGCACGGCTCCCGCGACCAATAGGAGCCCGGCGACGCCCAGGCGGGCCCAGGCGAATCTCCGGAGCAGGTCCGACAGCCCGGGCGCGTCCACCCGGCGCCTACTTGATCAAGGTGACCAGGCGGAAGATCGGCAGGTACATCGCGACGACCAGCCCGCCGATGACGACACCGAGGAAGACGATCATCATGGGCTCCAGCAGCGCGGTGAGCGCGCCGACGGCGGTGTCCACCTCGTCGTCGTAGAAGTCGGCGATCTTGCCGAGCATCGTGTCGAGCGCGCCTGTCTGCTCGCCGACGTTGATCATCTGGATGACCATCGGCGGGAAGACCGTCGAGGTCTTCAGGGGCTCGGTGATGGTGCCGCCGGCGCTGACGACCGCCCGCGTCGCGAGCACCGCCTTCTCCACCACCTTGTTGCCGGCGGAGCGCGCCGTGATCCGCAGCCCGTCGAGGATCGGCACGCCGGACGAGATGAGGGTCCCCAGCGTGCGGGTGAAGCGCGCGACGGCGACCTTGCGCACGAGGACGCCGACGACGGGCAGCTTGAGCAGCAGCGCATCGATGACGGACTGGCCGGCCTCCGTGGCGTAATACCGCCTGAGTCCGTAGATCCCCGCCCCGATGGCGGCGAGGATGATGAGGATCCAGCCGCGCACGAACTCCGACACCCAGAGCACGATCTTCGTCGGGAGCGGCAGCTCCGCCCCGAGGTTCTTGAACATCGTGGCGAACGTCGGGATCACGAACGTCAGCATGAAGATGACCACGATGCCGGCGACGCCGACGATCGTGAGGGGGTAGATCATCGCGGCCTTGACCTTGCGCTTCAGCGCCGCCGCCTTCTCGATGTAGACGGAGAGGCGCTGCAGCACGATGTCGAGGATACCGCCGGATTCGCCGACCTCGATCATGTTGGTGAAGAGGTCGTCGAAGGTCTTCGGATGTCTCCGGAACCCCTCGGCGAGCGTCGAGCCGGCCTCGACGTCGCGGGCGACGCGGGTCGTGACGTCCCGCAGGTTCTTGGACTCGCTCTGCTCGCCGAGGATGGTCAGGCACTGGACGAGCGGCAGGCCGGCGTCGATCATCGTGGAGAACTGGCGCGTGAAGATCGCCATCTCCTTGTCCTTGACCTTGCGGCCCGCCTTGCTGGCGGCCGAGCCCGCCGGCTTCTCCCGGATCGTGGTGGTGAGGACCCCCCGGCCCCTGAGAGCCGCCACCGCCGCGCCCCGATCGGCTGCCTCGATCTCGCCGCGTGCCACGCCGGAGATCGTTCGTCCCTGGAAGGCCCAGACCGCCATCGGTCTCTCCTCTACCGCCTGTGGAAGGGCGAGCCCCCGCCGCCGGACGACGACACCGGCACGCCGGCGCTCGGGACGTCGGCCAGGAGCTGGGCCAGTTCTTCGGGAAGGGTGGTGCGGTTCATCGCCTCGTCTCTCGTGATCAGGTGCCGCCGGACCAGATCGGCCAGGGACTGGTTCATCGTCTGCATGCCGAACTTCTGCCCCGACTGCATCGCGGAGTAGATCTGGTGGATCTTCTCTTCCCGGATCAGGTTGCGGATCGCGGGCGTCGTGACCATGATCTCGAGGGCCATCACGCGCCCGCCCCCGCGCTTCGGGATCAGGACCTGGGACAGGACCCCCTCGAGCACGAGGGAGAGCTGGGCGCGCACCTGGTACTGCTGGGTGGTCGGAAACACGTCGATGATCCGGTTCATCGTCTGCGCGCACGAATTCGTGTGGAGCGTGCCGAGGGTGAGATGGCCCGTCTCCGCGATCGTCAGCGCGGCGCCGATCGTCTCGAGATCGCGCATCTCCCCGACCAGCACCACGTCCGGATCCTGGCGAAGGATCGACTTCAACGCGTTCTTGAAGCCGTGGGTGTCCGCGAACACCTCCCGCTGGTTGACGAGGCACTTCTTGTGCTGGTGCACGAACTCGATCGGATCCTCGATCGTCATGATGTGCTCGGAGCGCTCGCTGTTGATCTTGTCGATCATCGCCGCCAGCGTCGTGGACTTCCCCGAGCCGGTCGGGCCCGTCACCAGGATCAACCCCTTGGGCCGCTCGGCGAACTGCTGCACGACGGGGGGGAGATTCAACTCCTCGAAGGACCTGATCTTGAAGGGGATGACCCGGACCGCCGCCGCGACGGCGCCCCGCTGCCGGTACACATTGCACCGGAACCGCGCCAGGCTCTGGATGCCGAAGGAGAGATCGAGCTCGTTGTCCTCCTCGAACTTCTGCTTCTGCGTCTCGTTCAGGACGCTGTAGGCGAGGCGCTGTGTGTCCTGCGGCGTGAGCTGCTCGAACTCGGCGAGCTGGACGAGCTTGCCGGCGATCCGGATCTGCGGGTACGTGCCGGTCGTGACGTGCAGGTCGGACGCGCCCCGGTCGATCATGATCTGCAGCAGGTCGTGCATCGTGGCGGCCATCGAGCTCCCTCCCGTCGCTCCGCCGTCGAGCGGGGTTGCGCGGCGGCACGGTTCACCGCGAGCGCGGCCACCCTCGAGACGGACCAGTCGTCCCCTCACCCGCAAAGAGCGGGCCAAACTGCCGGCGGTCCTCGACGCTGTCAGCCCACGGCGGTAGAACGGCCCGACGGGCTGAGGGAGTTCACTCCGGGACCTTTCGGGGAACGCCAGGCTCTCGCCGTGCGGTCACGCGATGTGCGTCACGACGACACCAGCGCCGTACCCAGCGTCTCGAGCGTGACCCGGAGGACTTCGTCGACGGTGGTCGTGCCCTCGAGGACCTTCATGAGGCCGGTCTGCCTGAGGGTCTTCATGCCCTGGCTCACCGCGACCTCTCGGATCTCTGCCGCCGAACCGTTCCGCAGGATGAGTTCCCGGATCTCCGGGGTGACGGGCATCACCTCGTAGATCGCGACCCGGCCCTTCATTCCGGTGAAGTTGCATATCGTGCAGCCCTTTCCCCGGTAAAAAGTCCGTGTGCCAAGGCCGAGCGGGATGTGTCCGTATGGCACGAGGCTGCTCTCCTCGGCCTCGTACGGCTCCCGGCACTCCCGGCAGACCTTGCGGCCGAGCCTCTGGGCGACGATGAGGAGTACCGCGGACGCGACGAGAAAGGACGGAATGCCCATGTCGAGGAGGCGGGCGATCGTCGACGGACAGTCGTTCGTGTGGATCGTGGTGAGCACCAGATGGCCGGTGAGGGCGGCCCGAACGCCGATCTGGGCGGTCTCGAGATCGCGAGTCTCGCCGACCAGGATCACGTCCGGATCCTGGCGCAGGAACGACCGGAGGGCCCCGGCGAAGGTCCGCCCGATGTCGTCGTGGACCTGCAACTGGTTGACGCCATTCAGGTTGTACTCGACCGGGTCCTCGGCGGTGAGGATGTTGATCCCAGGCGAGTTGATCGTGTTGATCGCGGAGTACAGGGTGGTCGTCTTGCCCGACCCGGTCGGTCCCGTGATGAGGATCATGCCGTACGGGCTCTGGATCGCCTTCTGGAAGATCTCGAGGCTGCACGCGTCGAAGCCGAGCTGGGTCAGGTCGAGCCGGAGCGATTCCTTGTCGAGGATGCGCAGGACGGCGTTCCCGCCGAAGATCGTCGGCAGCGTGGAGATGCGGAAGTCGATCTCGCGCGTGTTGAAACGGAGCTTGATGCGGCCGTCCTGGGGCAGGCGTCGCTCCGCGATGTCGAGGTTGGCCATGATCTTGACGCGGGAGACGATGGCCGGCTCGAGGCGCTTGGGCGGCATCATGATCTCGTGCAGCACGCCGTCGATGCGGAACCGTACGCGGAAGACCTTGTCGTAGGGCTCGAGGTGGATGTCCGACGCGCCGCGGCGGATCGCGTCCACCAGGATCATGTTCACGAGCTTGATGACCGGCGCTTCGTCGGCGGACTCCTTCAGCTCGAAGACATCGACCTTGGCACCGCCGTCGTCGTCGACCACCTCGAGATCGGCCTCGCCCTCCAGCTCGGAGATGAGGTCGGTGATCGCGGTGGCCTGGGCGTCGTAGTTCCGTTCTATCGCCTGCCGGATCGCGCCCTGGGACGCCACGACGGGGAACACCTGGAGGGTCGTGAGGAAGGCGACGTCGTCGACGGCGAACACGTTCGTCGGGTCGGCCATGGCGAGCGTGAGCGTGTTGCCCTCGCGCTTGACCGGCAGCACATCGTACTTCTTGGCGATGTGCGCCGGCACGAGCTTCAGGACTTCGGGGTCGATGTCGAGCTGCGAGAGGGTGATCGCGGGGATGGCGTACTGCCTGGACAGAAAGCCGATGAGCTGGTCGTCGTGGAGCAGATTCAGCCGGACGAGGATCGTGCCCAGCTTTTCGTTGCTTCCCTTTTGCTCGGCGAGCGCGCGCTGCAGCTGCTCCTGATTGATCAGGCCTTCCGCGACGAGGAGATCCCCGAGACGCCGGCTGACGGGCTGTCCGAGTTTGCTTTCGGCCATGTCCCCCAGCTATGGTACTCCACCCAGCCGCTTCACGGAATCCGTGAACGCCTTGTAGGCCTCGTCCTGGTAGAGCACGAAGATCACCCGCTGGAGGCTGCTCCCCCCGCTCCTGAGATGGTCGAGCACGGTCGAGACCATCGCGTCGGCCGCGGCAGCGGGCGGGAATCCCCCCACGCCGGTGCCAAGGGCGGGAAAAGCGAGAGACGTGATCCGGCGCTTGTCGGCGAGCTGGAGGGCCGAGCGGGTGGCGGCGCTGATCTTGCTCGCGTCCGTCTTGAGGTCCGGACCCATCGCGGCCGCATGGATCACGTGGGTAGCGGGGAGGTTCCCGGCTGTCGTCAGGACCGCCTCGCCGACCTCGACGGGCCCCTGGCGCATCGCCTCTTCCTCGATGATGACGCCGCCCTTCCGCTTCATCGATCCGGCGACGCCTGTCCCCATCGCGAGTGTGGAATTGGCCGCGTTGACGATCGCGTCCACTTCCCAGTCGGTGATGTCTCCGCGCTCGACGAGCACGCTGGTGTGCTTGACCTTCAGCTTCATGAGGACCGCTCGCGCTGGCCCTGCTCCTGGGCCTTCGCCGCCTCCCACAGACGTTCCAGTTCTTCTGGTGTGACGGACCCGGTGTCCTTTCCCCGCGCGATCAGATCGGCCTCCATGTGTGTGAAGCGGCGGCGGAACTTGTCGATGGTGATCTGGAGCGCCCCTTCGGCGTCGATATCGGCCAGCCGCGCCACGTTCACGAGTGAAAAGATGATGTCGCCCAGCTCCTCGGCGAGTCCAGTCGGGTCGCCCCGAACGAGCGCCGCGTGCGCCTCGTCCATTTCCTCGCGCACCTTCTGCCATGCGGCCGTGGCGTCGGGCCAGTCGAAGCCGACCCGGGCCGCCTTGGACTGGAGCCGCTGCGCTCGCAGAAGGGACGGCAGCTTCCGGGGCACCCCGTCGAGCACCGAGCGACGGCGCCCGGCGTCCTCGGCCTGCTTGATGGCTTCCCACTGGGCGAGGGCTTGGCGCGCGGTGTCCACGGACTTGTCGCCGAAGACGTGCGGGTGCCGGCGCCGCATCTTCGTGGTGAGATGGTCCAGGACCTCGGCCATGGTGAAATCGCCGGCCTCGGCGGCGAGCCGCGCATGAAAGACGACCTGGAACAGCAGATCGCCCAGTTCTTCACGGACCGCCGAGGGCGACCCCGACTCGATCGCCTCGACCACCTCGTACGTCTCCTCCACGAGGTAGGGCTTGAGCGAGATCGCCGTCTGCGCCCGGTCCCACGGACACCCCTTCGGGCCGCGCAGACAGGCCATGATCTCGAGGAGGGACTCGAACAGAACACCGGGGGAGTCGGCCATTATGCGTCTCGTGGACAGCACCGGATTATACAGCAGGCATTTTGGGATGTGCTAGGCTCACGTCGATGGACGGGGGCTCGCCCGGAGAAGGCTTCAGAGTTACCGATCGAAGGCGTCGGGGCGACGAGGATCCGGGCAGTGGGGCAGCCAGTCCGACCGCGTCGGCGGACTCGGCGCCGCCATCCGCGTCCCCCTTGCTGGATCCGGGCCGGAGCCTGTCCGGGCTCTTCGTCATGCTGGCCGGTTCCGCCCTCGCCGCTCTCGGCGAGTCTCCGGATCCGCTCACGGGATTGGTGCACCAGGATCTGGCGCAGGCGAGTGAGGCGATCGACATTCTTGCCCTGCTGCGGGACAAGACAGCGGGCAACCGGACCCCGGAAGAGGACGAGCTGCTCGAGCATCTCGTCTACGACCTGCAGATGCGCTTCGTGCGGGCTACGAGGGCGGCGCCGCCGTCCGCACAACCAGGTGCCCCTCCTCGACCGTGATGCTCCGCACCACGCTCGGGATGGGCCAGCGGAGCACCTGCTGCTGCGCCTGCCCGAGCATCAGGGTGAGAATCCACGCGCCGATGGGCTGAGTGCCAAGGGCGAACTCGCTCACGTCGAACCGGCCGTACTCGCGTCCCCTCCGCACCGTCCCTCGCTCCAACCGTATCTCGCCGCGCACGCGGACCCACACCGGCTGGTCGATCCGGCCCTTCGGGATGAAGGAGGCCACCAGGGAAGCCGGGATCCCCTGCAGGAGGTTTCTCAGGGCGGTTCTGCCGCGGAACTCGATCGTGTTGTCGGAAAGCAGCACCACCGAGATGGGAGAAAACGGGAGGTCGGCCGCGTCGACGAGGTGGCGGGACAGGAATGCGTTCAGCTCACGCTCGGTGAAGACGATCGGGTCGATCCGACTCGATCGCCGATCGTCACGGAGTACGAGCTCGTAGAGCTTCTGCTGGGCCCGGTACCCGTCCGAGCTGGTGATCTGCGGAACCCGAATCTCCGGATCGGCGACGATGTTCGCGGAGAAGAAGAGGGCTCCGGCCGCCGCTACCCCGAGGACCACGATCGCCAGGATGATTACGAGGCAGCCGATACAGCCCAGCCTCATGGTAGAAACTCTAGCATTCCCGTCCTTCATGGTCAATAAGAATTAGGCACTTACGTGCCAAGGCACCCAAGACTTCGCCCTCAGGCGTGACTTTCTGTCGACACCAGATTGACATCTACAAACTCATCATATATAAGAAGGTAAGACTCAATATCAGCCGAGGATGATCACGATCGACCGTCTGTAGGCGCACGGGTTGCGCTCGATCGGTCTCCGCGCCCGCCCGCGACGGTTGGGTGCGGCACCGGTCGGCGGGGTTCGAATTCGAGCACAGGAAGGGGAGACCATCGACATGGCGAAGGTAATCGGCATCGACCTCGGGACGACGAACTCGGTGGTGGCGGTCGTCGAAGGCGGCGAGCCCGCCGTGATCGCGAACCAGGAGGGCAGCCGTCTGACGCCGTCCGTCGTAGGGTTCACGAAGGACGGAGAGATCCTGGTCGGCCAGGTGGCGAAGCGCCAGGCGATCACCAACCCGGAGAACACGGTGTTCTCGATCAAGCGGTTCATGGGACGGCGGTACGACGAGGTGCTGCAGGAGATCAAGCTGGTCCCGTACCGGGTCGTCAAGACCGAGAACGCCGACGTGCGTGTCGAGGTTCGCGGCAAGCCGTACTCGCCGCCCGAGATCTCGGCCATGATCCTCCGCAAGCTCAAGGAGGCCGCCGAGGCGTACCTCGGCGAGAAGGTCACCCAGGCGGTGATCACGGTGCCCGCCTACTTCAACGACAGCCAGCGGCAAGCGACCAAGGATGCCGGCCGGATCGCGGGCCTCGAGGTGCTCCGGATCATCAACGAGCCGACGGCGGCCGCACTGGCCTACGGGATGGACAAGAAGAAGGAAGAGAAGATCGCCGTCTACGACCTCGGTGGTGGCACGTTCGACATCTCGATCCTCGACATCGGCGACGGTGTCTTCGAGGTCAAGGCCACCAACGGCGACACGCACCTGGGTGGCGACGACTTCGACCAGAAGATCATCGACTGGATCGCGGACGAGTTCAAGCGCGAGAACGGCATCGACCTGAAGCAGGACCGCATGGCGCTGCAGCGGCTGAAGGAAGGCGCCGAGAAGGCGAAGTGCGAGCTGTCGACCACGCTGCAGACCGAGATCAACTTGCCCTTCATCACGGCCGACGCGAGTGGTCCGAAGCATCTCGTGCTGACGCTGACACGGGCGAAGCTCGAGCAGATCGTGGGAGACCTGGTCGAGCGCACCCTGGGCCCCTGCCGCCAAGCGATGCAAGATGCGGGCGTGACGGCCAAGGACATCAACGAGGTGATCCTGGTCGGGGGCCAGACGCGGATGCCCAAGGTGCAGGAGGTGGTGCGGAGCCTCTTCGGTCGCGAGCCCCACAAGGGCGTCAACCCGGACGAGGTCGTCGCGATCGGGGCGGGGATCCAGGGCGCCGTCCTGAAGGACCTGCTGCTCCTCGACGTCACGCCGCTGTCGCTCGGCATCGAGACCCTGGGCGGCGTCATGACGGCGCTGATCCAGCGCAACACGACGATTCCTACGCGCAAGGCCGAGACGTTCACCACCGCCGCGGACAACCAGACGTCGGTCGAGGTGCACGTCCTGCAGGGTGAGCGCCCGATGGCTCGGGACAACCGGACTCTCGGAAAGTTCCACCTGATCGGGATTCCGCCCGCGCCGCGCGGCGTGCCGCAGGTCGAGGTCACGTTCGACATCGATGCCAACGGCATTCTCAACGTGTCCGCGAAGGACACCGCGACCGGCAAGCAGCAGAACATCACCATCACGGCGTCGTCCGGTCTCACCAGGAACGAGATCGACCGGATGATGAAGGAAGCGGAAGCGCACTCGGCCGAGGACGCCCGGCGGAAGCAGGAGATCGAGCTCCGGAACCAGGCGGACTCGCTCGTATATTCTACGGAGCGCACGCTCTCGGAGCACGGGGCGAAGCTCTCGGAGGCCGACCGCAAGGCGGTCGAGGACGCCCTCGCCGCGGCGCGGGAGGCCCTGAAGGGAGAGGATTACGCCGGCATCGGCCGCGCGCAGGAGAGCCTGACGAAGGCGTCGCACACGCTGGCCGAGGTCATGTAT
>CAZWXA010000096.1:0-11122 GCA_964637755.1 uncultured bacterium
GGGCGCGTGAGGGCGGAGCGCGCCGCGAGCACCACCTGCGAGGCCGCCTCGACGGTGGACGCCATGGCGGTCAGGTGGCCCATCTTGCGGCCGGGCCGGGCCTCGAGCTTGCCGTAGAGGTGCAGCTTGACCTCGGGGAACCGGCACGCGGCGAGCCAGTCCGGCTCGCCGTGCGCCCAGAGATCGCCGAGCAGGTTCGCCATCGCCGCGGGACGGACGAGCTCCGTCGAGCCAAGGGGGAGCCCGCACACGGCGCGGAGCTGCTGCTCGAACTGGCTCGTCACGCAGGCGTCCACCGTCAGGTGCCCGGAGTTGTGCGGCCGTGGTGCCAGCTCGTTGATCAGGAGCCGCCCGTCCCGTGTGACGAAGAACTCGACGCAGAGGACGCCGACGACGCCGAGCTCGACGAGGACCGCGCGGGCGATGGTCGTGGCCTCGTGGGCGAGCCGCGAGGCCACGGGCGCGGGGGCGATCGAGAGGTCGAGGACGTGGTTGCGATGGACGTTCTCGACGAGATCGTAGTGGGCGACCGTCCCGTCGAGCCCGCGCGCGGCCACGACCGAGATCTCGCGCTCGACGTCGATGAAGGCTTCGAGGACCGCGTCGCGGGACCCGAGCGCCTCCCACGCCGCGGTGGCCTCTCCCGGCGAGTCGATCCTGCGCTGGCCCTTGCCGTCGTACCCGAGGCCCGCCGTCTTGAGGACGGCCGGGCAGCCGACGCGGTCGAGCCCGCGATGCAGCTCGTCGAGCGCCTGGACCGGGACGAACGGCGTCACGGGGAACCCCGCTCTGCCGAGACAGCTCTTCTCGCGGGCGCGGTGCTGGGTGACGTGCAGGACGGCACCCCGCGGCCGGACGGGCGCGTGTTCCGCCGCGGCCTCGACCGCCGCGGCGGGGACGTTCTCGAACTCGAAGGTGACGACCTCGACCTGACGGGCGAAGGCGCGGACGGCCTCGAGGTCGTCGTACGGAGCCTTCACCTCCACGTCGGCGACCTGCCCCGTCGGTGTGTCCGTCTCGGGGGACAGCGTGTGGACGCGATACCCCATGCGCCGCGCGGCGATCGCGAACATCCGGCCGAGCTGCCCGCTGCCCAGCACCCCGATCACCGCTCCGGGCAGGATGGCGCCCTCCATCAGAGCGCTTCGGAGCGAACCTGGCGCGCCTGGTCCTCGCGAAATTTCCTGAGCCTCTCCCGCAGGTCGGGACGCGAGTTGCCGAGGATCGCCACGGCGAGCAGCGCCGCGTTGATGGCGCCCGACTTGCCGATCGCCAGCGTCGCGACCGGGACGCCGCCGGGCATCTGGACGATCGACAGCAGCGAGTCGAGCCCCCTGAGCGCCTGGCTCTCCACCGGGACTCCGAGCACGGGCAGGAGCGTGTGCGCAGCGACCATCCCGGGCAGATGCGCGGCGCCGCCGGCGCCGGCGATGATGACCTCGAGGCCGCGGTCCTCGGCGGCGGACGCGTACTCCGCCATCCAGGCCGGCGTCCGGTGGGCGGAGACGACCGAGCACTCGTGCGGCACGTCGAACCGCGCGAGCGTCTCGTCAGCGTGCCGCATCGTCTCCCAGTCGGACTTGCTCCCCATGATGACGGCGACCAGCGGCCTCGCCTCCGGGCTCATGGAATCATCGGCTCGGTCCACCCGGTGGCCGGCGGCGTGCCCGCCCCGCCGGCCACCCGCCGGGCCTCCCGCTCCCGTCTCTCCGTCGAAGGCGGCGACACCGTCCTCGCTCCCGCCGACGCCGGAGGCCGACGCGCGTGAGGGGCCCGCCACCGCGGTGCGTGCGCGACGGGCGGGGTCACGTGCCGACCCGGAGGGTCGCGTGCAGATCGCGCAGCATCGCGATGGCGGAGAGGAAGGAGAGCCGCCCGGTCCGCGGATTCTCCGACGGCAGGTTCTCGACCTCGATCGCCACGCGCCCCGCGTCGCCCTCGAGCGTGATCCGGTGGGTGTTTCGCGTCAGGCCCGGGACCGCGTAGAGCCTGATCGTCGTCAGCGCAGGCCCGAGACCGGCGAGCGACAGCGCCGCCAGGACATTGACGTTCGCGGGGAATCCCTTCACGGCTTCGGTCGCGGGTCCTTCGAAGACGAGCGTCGGCTCCGTGATCGCTCCGAGGTCGATGCCCGTCGCCTCGATGAACGGCGCGCCAGCGAGGCCCCGTGGCGGCTTGCGGGTCTCCATCGTGACGGAGTGGATGCGGCCGACACGGGCCGCCTTGACGGCGTCGAGCCCGCCGATGGCGCCCGACGGGACGAGAATCCGCGCCCCTCGCTTGCGGGCGAGATCGACCCAGTCGTCACGGCCCAGCAGGGCGCCGCCGGAGAGCACCATGAGGTGCTTGCCGGCCTCGAGCGCCCTCGGCGCCCATTCGACCAGGTGGGCCTGGGTGGACGCCTCGACGAGGAGGTCCGAGCCGTCGATCAGCTCGTCGAGCTGCAGGTAGGGCGGTGAGGCAACCAGGGTCCGCAGGAAGGCCTCGCCACGCGCGCGGTCCCGCGCGGTCGCGCCCGCAAGGACGAGATCGTCGATGCCATCATCCAGCGCCCGGCAGACGGCGCGTCCGATCACGCCAAGCCCGACGACCCCGACGTTCATCACCGGGCCACATGCTATCATGCCGCCGACGATGATGAAGTTCGAGCCGAGCGGGGTCGGCGAGGCTCTGGCGAGCCCCCCGCGAGGCGAGTCCCGAGTGAATCGGTTCGAGCCGAGCGGGGTCGGCGAGGCTCTGGCGAGCCCCCCGCGAGGCGAGTCCCGAGTGAATCGGTTCGAGCCGAGCGGGGTCGGCGAGGCTCTGGCGAGCCCCCCGCGAGCGACCCGCCGGATTGATCGTTCCGTCCGCCGTGTCGCCGCCCTCAAGGAGCCGCTGGAGCGGCTCTCTCGCGACTTCGACTACGTGGCGCGCATCGAGCGCGATGCCATCCGGTTCCCGCTCCGCTACCCGGATCCCGCCGACCGCGAGATCGTCGCGCTCCTGACGACCTGCCTTGCCTACGGGCGGGTCGAGCTGTTCGGCCGGGGACTCGATCTGGTCCTGGGCCGCATGGGCGCCTCGCCGTCTCGCTTCGTCCGCGAGTTCGAGATCGAGCGGGATGCCCCGGCATTCGGCGACTTCCGGTACCGGTTCAACCGGCCCCGCGACCTGGTGGCCTTCTGCGTCGCCGCGCGCGACCTCCTCGGCGCCCACGGCACCCTCGAGGCGTATTTCATGTCCGGCTATTCTCCTGCCGATCCCGACATCGGGCCGGCACTCGAGCGCTTCGCACAGGGGTTCCTCGACGCCGCCCTCGAGCAGGTCTTCCCGCGCGGCACGCTCTCGCGCGGGTACCGCCACTTCTTCCCGCGGCCATCCGTGGGAGGGCCGTGCAAGCGACTGAATCTGTTCCTCCGCTGGATGGTCCGTCGCGAGCCGCCGGACTTCGGCCTCTGGAGAGCTGTCTCTCCCGCCAAGCTGCTGGTGCCCGTCGACACGCACATCGAGAACATGAGTCGCGCCATCGGCCTGACCCGCCGCCGGTCGCGGAACTGGGCCATGGCGATCGAGATCACGCGCCGGCTCGCCGCACTCGATCCCCTGGACCCCGTGAAGTACGACTTCGCCCTGTGCCACAAGCGCATGTCCGGCGACTGCCTCGGCCGGCGCGATCCCGTCGTCTGTCCGCCGTGCGGACTCCGGTCGGTCTGCGCGCACTGGCGTCCCCTCCGGCATGCGTGAGGCGCTCGTCCTGCTCGCGGCGGCCGGTCTCGGCTGCGCGATCACCTGGGCCCTCGCGCGATCACACTTCCGGAGCCTGGCGCGAGCGGACCGGGCGGCTCTGGAGTCGCGGCTGCTCGGCGCCGAGGCCCTCCAGGGCGAGCTGCGCCGCCAGGTGGGCGGAGCCGAACAGGAGATCTCGAAGCTCCGCGTGACCCTCGACGCCGAGCGGGTCGGGCGGGCGCAGGCGGAGGCGAGGCTCGGCGACCAGCAGCGGCTGACCGACAGCTTCAAGGCGCTGAGCGGGGACGCGCTCCGGACGAACAGCGAGGCGTTCCTGCAGGTCGCTCGCGAAGCGGTCGGGGCGGTCGTGGCCGACGCGCGGGGCGATCTGGACCGGCGACGGGACGCGATCGGGGCGCTGGTCGCGCCGCTCGAGGTCACGCTCGGGCGGTACGAGGCGGCGCTGCGCGAGATGGAGCGAGCCCGGGAGCAGGCCTACGGCGGCCTCGAGCACCAGCTCAGGACCCTCTCCCGGGAGACGGGCAGCCTCGTGACGGCGCTCAGGACGCCACAGGTGCGGGGGCGCTGGGGCGAGATCACCCTGCAACGGGTCGTCGAGCTGGCGGGCATGTCGCGGCACTGCGATTTCGTCGAGCAACCGGTCATCGAGTCGGAGGCCGGCAAGCGCCGGCCGGACATGATCGTCCGCCTGCCCGCGGGCCGGCAGATCGTCGTCGACGCGAAGGTCCCGCTGGCCGCCTATCTGGAGGCGATGGAGACGGCCACGGAAGGGGAGCGCCGCGCCGCGCTCGAGCGGCACGCGGGGCAGATCCGGACCCACCTGAACCAGCTCGCCGCGAAAGCCTACTGGGCGGACCTCGAGGTGACGCCGGAGCTGGTGGTGATGTTCATCCCGGGCGAGTCGTTCTTCGCGGCAGCGGTCGACCTCGACCGGACGCTCATCGAGGACGGGATGGCGCGCGGCGTGATCTTGGCGACCCCGACGACCCTCGTCGCCCTGCTGCGGGCCGTCGCGTACGGCTGGCGCCAGGAGAAGATCACGGCCAGCGCGAAGGAGATCAGCGAGCTGGGCAAGCAGCTCTACGACCGCCTCCGGCTCCTCGCCGGCCACTTCCAGGACCTCGGCGACAAGCTCGCCCGGGCGATGGACGCCTACAACCGGGTCATCGGCTCGATGGAGTCCCGGGTCCTGCCGGCTGCCCGACGCTTCAAGGACCTCGGCGCCGCGACGGGAGAGGAAATCCTGGCGCTCGAGCCCGTCGACCTCACGCCACGGCAGCTCAACGCCAGCGATGTCCCGCGCCAGCTCGAGGCGGACGACATCGCCCGGGGGGGCGTGGTACTATGAGGGCACCTTCACAGCGAGGAGGCCGATGAGCCACATACCCATCCAGGTCTACGGCATCAACCTCCTGGTGCGGCTGATGTCCGAAGCGCCCGCCGACGTGCGGGTCCACTGTCCCAAGGGATCGCCCATCCGCTACGGTGAGGTCGTCGCGCGCGGCGACGGCTTCGACGAGGGGGCGAACGCCTTCCGGGAGATGCCGACGATCAAGGCGGTGGTCGCGTTCGAGGAGAGTCCCGAAGAGGTCGAGGGCCACTACTTTTACGTGGCTGGCGAGGAGTACCGGGTGATCCGGCTGGACTCCGTCATCCTCTCCTTTCCGCACGAGTAGCAGTCCGGCGGGGGCGGGGGGCGGCCCGTCGCCGTGGCCCGCCGCCCCCCCCGCCAGCACCGAAGTGAATTGAAGCCCGATCACGACGCCCGCCCTCGCCTCCGGTTCGTCGAGGCCTTTCCCCTCGACACCGCGGCTGGTCGAGCCGTCGGCATCAGAGACCCTGCGGGCTACACGCAGTCCGTGCTCGTGCTGCCTCCGCCGCTGCTCGACGTGGTCTCGCTGTTCGACGGCGACCATTCCATCCTCGACATCCAGGAGATCATCATGCGCCGGCACGGCGCGCTGCTCGACAGCGAGCAGATCGGCGACATCCTGGAGACGCTCGACGTGCACGGCTTCCTCGACAGCCCCCGCTTCGCCCTGCGCCTGGCGGCGATCGAGGGCGAGTTCCGCAGGAGTCCCACGCGTCCCGCCGCGCACGCGGGCGGGGCGTACGCGGGTGACCCGGGGGAGTTGCGTGCCCAGATGGACGCGTTCTTCGCGGAGCCGGCCGGGCCGGGTCCGATCGACTGGGCCGCCGGCCGGGTCCCCGGACCTGCGGTGAGGGGACTCGTCGCCCCGCACATCGACTTCCTGCGGGGCGGGCCCGCGTACGCGTGGGGCTACCGGGAGCTGGCCGAGCGCGCCGACGCCGACTGTTTCGTGATCCTCGGCACCTGTCACGCCGGGATGCCCGACCCCTTCGCACTGACCCTGAAGGAGTACGACACGCCCCTCGGACCGGCCAGGGTCGATGGGGAGGTGGCGGAGACGCTCCGCAGGCGGTCCGGCCTGGACCTCCTCGCCGGTGAGCTGGCGCACCGTGCCGAGCACTCGATCGAGTTCCAGGCGGTCTTTCTCCGATACCTGTTCGGAGGACGCCGGGACATGACGATCGTCCCCGTGCTGGCGAGCTTCGTCCACGAGGCGATCGCTCGCGGCCGGGGCCCCGAGGACGACCCGAGGGTTCCGCGGTTTCTCGATGCGCTGGCCGAGACCGTCGCGGCGTCTCGGCGCCGCATCTGCGTGATCGCTGGCGCCGACCTGGCGCACGTCGGGCCGCGCTTCGGCGATGCCGACGACGTGACCGCCGCCCACCTCCGCGAGGTGGAGCAGGACGACCGCTCGATGCTCGCCGCGGTCGAAGCGGGTGACGCCGCGGCATTCTTCGAGGCGGCCGCCCGCGACGGGGACCGCCGCCGCGTCTGCGGGCTCTCGCCGATCTACGCGTTGCTCCGGACGCTCGACCGCCCCCGAGGGACGCTCCGCCGGTACGCGCAGTGGCCCGATCCCAAAGGAGCGGTGACCTTCGCCAGTGTGGTGCTCACGTGAGCGCGCCGGCGCCGGCCGGGTGGACCCTTCCGAGGCTTCGCGTCGACGCTGCCGGCGACTGGTTCGACGGCGACGAGCAGGTCACCCATCCTGGCATCCTCTCGAACCTGCGCGCCAGTCTCTGCCGAGACCAGGACGGCTACTTCATCCAGACGCGCGTGCGGATCCCCGTCCAGGTCGACGACGCCCCCGTCGTGGTCGAGCGCATCGAGGCGGCTGGTTCCGCGCTCCAGGCGATCCTGAACGATGGCAGCGAGGCCCCCGTGGATCCGGAGACGATCCGCATCGGCCGAGGGGACGTCCCCTACTGCCGGGTAAAGGGGAGCGCCTTCGAGGCACGGCTGAGCCGCGCCGCGGCCTTCCAACTCCTCGCCCTCGCCCACTATGACGAGCGAACAGGGCGCGGAACGCTCCGGTTCGGCGGAGCGGACATCCCGCTGCGGCGGGATGAGTGACCCCCGCGGCGGGTATCCCGCGCCGCGGGGAGTCGTGAGCCCACTACCCGCCGAACCGCTTGGCGATCTCCCCGGGCAGGACCGTGACCGCCCAGATACCCACGCCTCCGAGCCCGGTGACGATCGTGATCCAGAGAAGCCAGGTGTTGAGCCGGCTCACCCTGAATCCCTCGGGAAGCCGGCGGTTGTTGAGGAGGAGGATCTGCCAGGCGCCGATCGAGCGATAGACGAGTGCGGAGATCGCCACGCCCATCCAGAGGATGAACGGCTGGGCCACCGTGACCAGGTAGAACCCGGCGATCACCGCCGCGGTCACGACCGTGAAGTAGTAGAAGCGGTAGGGCCGGCGCCGTTTCCCCGTCACCGCGATCGCATCGCAGGTGGTACGGCCGATGAAGGTGTCGTAGAGCGGGAACTGCGCGTCGTAGAGCGTCACCATGATGAAGAGGAGCATCAGCCAGCCCGCCATCGGCCCGAGCACGCCCTCGGCGATCGTCGCCATCTGCAGCGGCACCTCGACGCCGGTCGGGATCTTGCCGGTCTTCAGGAAGTCGTCGTGGAGGTAGGCGAGACCCGCCACCGAGTAGAGGTACGTCATGATCACGCCGCCGATGACGGCCCACCAGAGGATCAGGCTGTAGCCGCCGAGCTTCACCCACTGCTTCATCTTCCGGCGCTCTTCGGGGTCGTTCGTGTCCCAGTGCAGCTCGTCGGTCGTGATGGTCTCGGGTGGGGTCAGCACTCCCGTGACCTGGCCGGCGTACTTACCCATCCCGAATCCCGCCCCGATCACCCAGAAGCTGACCCACATCAGGCTTCCGCCAGGCTGGTTGAAGAGCGCCAGCGCGTCCGTCTTCGGCAGGGCGGCCGGATAGCCCTCGGTGAGGAACGTGATGCCCAGGTAGCCGAGGAGGACCTGCCAGTAGTGTTGCGGCTTCGCCGCGATCAGCGTGATGATGAGCACCAGCGCGATGTTGGCGATCATGATGACGGTGAAGAACTTCTCGAGGAAGACGTAGGTCTTGTTCGAGAAGTAGAAGACCACGAGCACGAGGAGGAGGGCGATGGCCGCCCACATATAATGGGGCGGCAGGCCGAGAACCGGGGGATTGCCGATGCCCGTGAACCGGTAGGCGGCGATGACGGCGCCGCCCATCCACGCGGGCCATGCAAAGGTCAGGATGCTGACGGTGGCCCAGAACCAGGGCCAGAACCCGGAGGGCCCGAGGTCGTTGGTGGCCGCGAAGAAGGACCGGCCCGTACAGATGCTGTACTTGATGCACTCGTAGACGAGCGCGGTCTCGAGCACGACCGAGAGGAGCATCACCCAGTGCATCCCGAGCGTGCCGCGGGCGGAAATGTTCGGCAGCAGGTAGGCCTCGCCCCCTCCGATCGAGATGCCGAAGTTGATAGCCTGCGGGCCGAGGGCCGCCAGCATGCCCGCCAGCGTGAGGGGAAGCGGATCGGGAACCCGGTGGATCTTCTGACTGCCACCCGCCGAGCCTGGTCGCTCCGCGACGTTCGCCATCAGAGGCGCCCGTCGGTGGCCAGCGCCAGGAGGTTCAGGGCCGCTGCTTCGGTGCCGCGACATCGTCTCGAGGTCATGACGCTCCTCCTCGTCGTGGAACGGGGCGAGAACCACCAGACTGCTTCGCCCGGAGAGAAGACGGGCTCCCCTCGGGTGCGCCGATATTAGTGCGACCGGTCCGGGCCGGTCAAGGCCCACGTTCGGCGGGCTTCCGCCGGCAGGCCATGTGGCGGGCGAGAGGAGGGCCGGGTCGCTCCGGCCTCGGGTCGTCGAACAAGCCGCGCTTCGCTCGCGCGGAGGGCTGGCGCTGGAGAGCTGCGGTCAAGCGGGTCTGTGACGCCGCGAGTGACACGCGTTACGGCGATCCGGCGGGCAGGGCTACGATATAGTGAGTTTCGTGCTCGAGCCGCTCGTGCCGGACCCGGATCGCGCTCGACCGGGATGCGCCGCACGCTGATGTCGAGGCTCCGATGGCTGGTTGTGGTGGGAGCCGCCGCCCTGGTGCTCGGTATCGGCGTCTGGCTGGTTCTCTCGGACTCCGCCGTGTACCGCTTCGTCGTGAGGCTCCACGAGGACCAGGCGCTCTTCAAGGACATGCTGTCGCGCTGGGGCCTCCTGGCGCCGATCGTCTTCATCGTGATCCAGGCGCTCCAGGTTGTCATGTCGCCGATCCCCGGCGAGGTCACCGGCCTGCTTGGGGGCTTCGCCTTCGGGCTGTGGCCTGGCTTCTTCTACTCGATCGCGGGCCTGACCGCGGGCTCGATCCTGGCCTTCTGGATCGGACGATGGCTCGGCGCGCGCTTCGTCCGGCGCTGGATGAGCCAGCGACTCTGGAACCAGGTGGGATTCATCGTCGAGGCCGAGGGGGCGATCCTGTGCTTCATCATCTACCTGATCCCCGGCTTCCCGAAGGATGTCGTGTGCTTCCTCTTCGGCATCAGCCCGATCTCGTTCTGGATCTTCGCGGTCGCGTCGACCCTCGGCCGCGTTCCCGGGACCTGGGCGCTCGCCGCGCAGGGAGCGAAGGCGGCCACCGGCCACTACGTCGAGGTGATCCTCATCGCCGCCCTCGCGGCCGCGGTGGCGATGCCGCTCTACTACTACCGGGCCCGCGTCGTATCCTGGTTCCGGGGCCGCCCTCGGCAGGGCGGGAGGGCGCCGGAGACGGCCGACGGCGGTCCGACCGAGCGCGTGCAGGATTGAGGATCGACCGATGAGGGAGGCTCGACGAGCGGGACCTCGGGGTACCCCCTATCGCCATCGTCCTCTGCCCCCACAAATTCAAGGCGGGTGCCGCCGCCGATGCTGTTCCGAAACCGGGACGCGAGCGATTCGGATTTCGAGCGCGCGGAGGGGGGAGTAGGGTGAATACGGCATCCGCCCTCTCGCGGTGCCACGGAGGGAGAAGCCGGGTCGGCGCCGGCCTTCACCGGCGCCTGACCCGCGTGAGCACTGCCCGGGCCGTCGTCGAAAGGTGCTCGCGATCCAGCAGCGCCTCGAGGTGCCGGAGGCGCCTCGTCAGCTCGTAGGCGTGGAGGCGCCCCTGGGGGTCGAGGTCGGCCCACGCCGGGTGAGGCCGGATCCCGCCAGAGGCCGACCGCGGCCGCCACGCGGTCGTGGCCGCCTCGATGAGGGCGTCGCGCTCGTTCGCGCCCGCTCCGCCGCGAGGTCGATCCCGCGCCGCTTCAGGCACTCGGTCAGCAGGCGTCGCGCCCGGGTGATGTTCTGCAGGAACGTGTTGAGGCGCATGCCGAGCCGGCCCGCGAGCTCAACGTCGGGCTCCTGCCCCTCGCCTTGAAGGCGCGCCTCGATCGCCCGGGCGGGCTGGCGGGGCAGCCGTTTCCGGCACTCCTGGATCGCCCGGCGCAGTAGCGGATCCCCGGCGCCGGTGGAGGAGTCTCCGGTGGGGTCCGCTAGCCCGGCGGTGGCCCGCTCCAGCGTCTCCACGTCAGCCGGCTCGATTCGCAGCGCGACCCGCGACTGGTCCAGAGCCAGGTTCCGCGCGATCCGCCACGCCAACCTGAGCAACCCGTTGGGCCGGCCGTCCGGCACGAAGCGCGGCGCGACCTGCCAGGTGCGGAGCAGGGCCTCCTGCAGCACGGCCTCGACGTCCACGTGGGCAGCGAAGGAGCGCAGGCTGTCCCGCAGCGGGCGCTCGGCGCCGGCGAGCCAGCGCGCGAACGCGTCGGGGTCGCCGGCACCGATGGCCTCGGCGAGCTGGTCCAGGTCCGCGGTCACCGCCCAAGGACCACGGTGAGCCGCCCGCGAGCCGTCGTGACGATGACTCGACCGGGCGCCTCCCGCGGCCCGTCCTCCTCGAGGCGCAACACGAGACGGATCACCGCGCCCTGCGGCACGGGGCCGCTCCGCGTCGTGCGCGGTCGGACCACCTCCGCCCGGACCATCCGCCCGTCCTCCCAGCT
>CAZWXA010000097.1:0-10970 GCA_964637755.1 uncultured bacterium
GCTTGAGCCCCATCGGGTTGGCCCCGGCCGTGACGTTCTTCAGCCCCTCCTTGAAGATCGACTGGGCCAGCACCGTCGCGGTGGTGGTGCCGTCACCCGCGATGTCGGAGGTCTTCGACGCGACCTCCTTCAGCATCTGGGCACCCATGTCCTCGTACCCGTCCTTCAGCTCGATCTCCTTGGCGACCGTGACGCCGTCCTTGGTGATCGTCGGGCTGCCGAACTTCTTGTCGAGCACGACGTTGCGGCCCTTCGGGCCCAGCGTGGCCTTGACGGCCTCGGCCATGATGTTGACACCTCGGAGCAGGGCTGTCCGGGCTTCCTCGGCGAACTTCAGCTGTTTCGGCATAGGTGGTCTCCCTTTTCCCGCTATCGAGTGGGGTGGCTATGTCCAGGTGGTGGGCTATTCCAGAATCGCGAGAACGTCCTCTTCCCGCATGATTATGTACTCTTCGTCTTCGATCTTGACCTCGTTGCCCGAGTACTTCCCGAACAGGATGCGGTCGCCGGCCTTGACGTCCAGCGGGATCTTCTTGCCGTCCTCGGCCACCTTGCCGTTGCCGGCGGCCACGACCTTCCCCTCCTGGGGCTTTTCCTTGGCGCTGTCCGGGATGATGATTCCGCCACGGCGGACTTCCTGTTCTTCCATTCGCTTCACGAGGATACGGTCATGCAACGGGCGAATCTTCATGGATCGCACTCCTCCTCCTTGTTGGATTGGGCTGGGCCCGATGCTGCTGGTTTCCGCCGACCTCGACCTTAGCCGGGTCAGGCACAGGCCGGGTCAGGCACACAGATCGTTGCTAGCACTCATGCAACGTGAGTGCTAAAATAGCAGCCCGATCCACGGGAGTCAAGCACTTTTCTGTCCGTCTGTCGGAGGCGCGATGATGCCCAAGATCCTCATTTCTCTACGGTTACTCGATGACCCTATCCGCGTGGCGCGCGCCGCCGCCGACGTGGACATCCACGAGGGCGAGGAGCCCCTTCCGAAGGCCGAGCTGATGGCCAGGCTGCGGGATAAGGACGGCCTGATCTGCCAGATTACCGATGCGATCGACGAGGAGGTCCTCGGCTCGGCCCCGAGGCTCCGGGTGGTCGCGAACGTCGCGGTCGGGTACAATAACGTGGACGTGGCGGCCGCCCGGCGCCGCGGTGTCGTCGTCACGAACACGCCGGACGTGCTCACCGACACGACAGCCGATTTCACGTGGGCGCTGCTCATGGCCGTGGCCCGCCGCGTCGTCGAGGCCGACAGGTTCGTCCGGGCGGGCAGGTGGCAGCGGTGGGAGTTCATGCGGCTGCTCGGCGGCGACGTGCACGGCAAGGCGCTCGGCGTGATCGGCTTCGGGCGGATCGGGCGCGCGGTCGCCAGGCGCGCGCTCGGCTTCGGGATGCGCGTCCTCTACCACGACACGGTCCGGGCGGACGCCGCGACCGAACGGGACTTGAACGCGGCGTTCACCGACAAGACCACCCTCTTGCGCGAGTCGGACTTCGTCACCCTTCACTGCCTCCTGACCCCGGAAACCCGCCATCTCATCGACGCGACGGCCCTCAGGACCATGAAGAAGACGGCGTACCTGATCAATGCGGCCCGCGGGCCGATCGTGGACGAGGCGGCCCTCGTTCAGGCCCTCGCGGAGGGCCGGATCGCGGGCGCCGGACTGGACGTCGTCGAGGAGGAGCCCCGGGTCAACCCCGGGCTACTGCGCCTCGACAACGTGGTCCTGGCGCCGCACATCGCGAGCGCGTCGGAGGAGACGCGCCTCGAGATGGCCATGCTCGCGGTGAACAATTGCCTGGCCGTGCTCGAGGGCAAGCCCCCCCTCACGCCGGTCGCCGGGTAACAGGCCGCCCAAGAAGGGAGGGCATCCGCGGCCTTCGGGTTGTTCAGCATCCCGCCACAGGCGGGGCCTGCGGCTCGGCCTGCTGGCGCGCGAGCCGCTCGAGCTCGGCGAGGCAGCGATCGAGGTTCGTCAGACCTTCGGGGTCGATGGGCGTCGAGCCGAACCGCGCCCGCTCGTAGCCGTCGGTCAGGCGCGCGAGGGCCGGCGCGCAGGCGGGCACGAACAGGGTGACACGCCCGAGGAACTCCCGCGCCGTCTCCGCCGGGGCGGGCCGGAGGTCGCGCCGCGCGAGGGCCCGGAGGGCCCGCTCATAGAACCCCGGCAGCGGTGGCACCCGGAGCCGCCCGCGCCTCCGGTGCCCGCGCCAGAGGAACAGGGCCGCGACGGCGGCGGCGGTGATCGCCCCCAGCGTGGCATCGGCGCCTGGCACGCCCCGCCACCAGTGGGTCTCCATCAGCCGCTGCCGCCACCTCGCCGTCTCACGCTGGAGCAGTCCGGCGGCGGTGACCTGATCGTGCAGGCTCCAGTTGACCACGTACCGGTACCAGCGCATGCGCAGGGCGTCGAGGTAGAGCCCGATCCGGTGCGGTCCCGCCGCCGTCGCCGGGTCGCCACGTGGGGAGGGGTCGAACGTGACCCACCCGACCCCGGCCACGTGCGCCTCGACCCACGAGTGCGCGTCGCGCTGACGAACCATGAGGTACCGCCCGTACGGGTTCCACTCCCCGCGCTGGAAGCCGTTGACGATGCGGGCGGGAATCCCGATGGTCCGCAGCATGACCGCGAGTGCGGTGGCGAAGTACTCGCAGTTGCCGGAGCGACGGACAAAGAGGAACTCCTCGAGTGGCCCGAGCTCGGTCTGCCGGGCGAGCGTCAGCGAGTACCGGAACTCGCGCGACAGGAAGCTCGTGAGTCTCCGGGCGGCGTCGGAGGGCCCGTCGCTCCCCGCGCTCACCCGGCGCGCGAGATCGGCGATCCGCGGCGGCAGAGACGGCAGCTGCAGGTAGCGCTCGAGCGACCCCGGGTCCGGCGGCTCTCCTCCGGGCCCGTCATGAACGGGCTGCGAGGGCGGCCCTTCCAGCTCCGAATACGCGGTGTATCGGAGCCGGGCGGCGGGCGAGGCGACCGACAGGCTTCCCATGCCGTCGACCGTGATCGCCTCGGCGGGGAGGCTGAGGGCGAGCACGCGCGGCGCGGCGAACACGACGTCGGTCCCGATGGGCTCGAGATAGATCTCCTGGGTCACCAGCACGCCGCGGCCCCGGTACCGGCTCACCTCGAAGTGCCCCGCCGCCGACGGTGTCAGGGTGGACCGGTCGGCCCGGAGCACCTTCCACCCGCGACCGTCGAAATGGTCGAACGCGACGCCGCGCCAGCGCAGGTTCGCCAGCCGCTCGAGAGCCGGGGGCCCGTCGGGAAACCGCACACGCATGGCCACGGTCCCGTCGGTCTCGATCGCTCCGAACGCGCCGATCTCGACGCGCTCCGAGAAGCCCGACACCATGGCGCCAAGCCGGGCTCGGAGGGGCAACGTCGCCTGTCCCACGCGCGGGATGAGAAAGAAGAAGACGGTCGTGATGGCGAGCGTCGCGCCGGCGGCGGTCGCGCTCAGTCCCAGGAGGGCCGGTCCCAGCGGGAGCTGTTCCGGCGCGCCCCCGTCTCCCGCGCGCTCGGCCTCGGCCAGCACGTGATGCAGGATGAACATCCAGACGCCGAGGACGAGAAAAGCCAGGAAGACAACCAGGAATCCGACATCGAACGTCACCGAGGACGCCGCGACCAGCATGAAGAACGACAGGAAGCCCACGTCCCGGGCGTCCCGGAGCGAGCGCCGCGTGAAGAGCCGATAGAGCAGGAGAAAGAGCAGGAGGCGGACGAACCCGTCGAGCAGCGAGTCCGCCAGATACAGCAGGTCGACAGCGGACGCCAGTGCCGCGACGGCGACCAGGCCCTGGCCGAGGCGGGACCCCCTCCGCTGGAGGCCGAGGCGATCCCGACCCCAGCTCGCGACGATCGCGGCGCCCACGAACCCCGCGCCGATCGGCCCGATCAGGCCCCCGAGGTACAGGGCGGCCAGCGCGTCGAGGGCGAGCAGACACGTCGCGGCGCGGAAGGCGAGGAGCGCGGTCACCGCCCCTGTCCCTCTTCAGTCCAGCGCAACGCGGAGCTCCCGCAAGGGAACGGGAGGAGGGGCCGGCAGCGAGGCGTTCCCCTCCGGCCCGTGCCCGGGCTCGTAGAGCGCCAGCGCGGTGAGGATGCTGCGCAGATGCGGCCGGCCCCGTCCAAGCGCCACATGGACGCCCGCTCCCGCCAGCTCGACCGACCCGCCCGAGTCGATCAGGTGCGTTGCCAGTGACGCGGCCAGCGAGAGACCGGCCTCGAGCCGACCGGCGTCCCGGGCCCCGGTGCCGTCGAGAACGATGCGCGCATCGGCCGTCGTCTCGGCCTCGAGCTCGCGCACGACGAGCGCGCCCGTCTTCGCCGTGCTCCGCCAGTGGATCAGCCTGGGATCGTCGCCCCAGCGGTACTCCCGGAGGTTGTAGAGGTCGTTTCCGCGCCCGCGCTGTCTCACGGCGGACCCGCCGGCGTCCGTTCGCCGCAGCGCCGCTGGCAGGGCCGTGTCGACCGAGGGGAAGACGAGGATCTCCGAATCCAGCAACGGCCGCCCCGCCTTCACGAAGAGCCCGAACGGGAAGAGCGTCGTGATCCTGATGCCGGCGAGTCGCCCGCGCCCTCTCCGCCGTGCTGTCTCCTGCCACGTGAACAGATGCGCCTCGCCAGGGCGGAGTCGCGGCACGTAGACGCGCCGAGTCGGACCGTCGTGACTCAGGATCTCGATGGTGAGCGAGTAGGAGGTGGCCCACCGCTTGCCGTTGACGGCCTGCGCGCTGACGAAGGCCGGGCGGCCCGCGAAGATCTCCTCTGGAAGGCTCAGGGCGACCCGGACTCCGCGCATCGACCGCTCCGACAGGATGCCCGAGACGACGATGAGCCCGAGCACCATCGACACGAGGAGGTAGAGCAGGTTGTTCCCGGTGTTCATCGCCGCGAACCCGAGCCCCACGGCCGCGCCCAGAACCCACCAGCCCTCACGCGTTGGCCGGATGGTCCGGCGCGGCCGGAGGAGATCGTTGAGCCAGGCCGGAACGCGCCGCGGTGGCCCCGGCCGCATCGTCAGCGAGGAACGGAAATGCCCTGGACGATCGCGCGGATGACGGAGTCGGCATCTCCTCCGTCGCCGGTCGAGGGCCGTGTCCTGAGGATCACCCGGTGGGCCAGGGCGGGAACGGCGAGCCGCTTCACGTCGTCCGGCACGAGATAGTCGCGGCCGTCACACAGGGCATGCGCCTGCGCCGACCGGAGCAACGCCAGCGACCCCCGCGGGCTGACTCCGAGCGCCAGGAGCGGCGTCGCGCGAGTCGCCATCACGAGCGCCATCAGGTAGTCCAGGACGGATTCCTCCGCGCGGACCTGCTCGACCACGCCCTGCAGCTCGATGACGTCGCCGACGCCCGTCACCGGCGCCGTCGGGTCGAACCCCAGGCCTCCGACTCCCCTGAGGAGGGTCTTCTCGTCCGAGGCCGCCGGATAGCCGACCCGGATTCTCAGCAGGAACCGGTCGAGCTGGGACTCCGGCAACGGATGCGTGCCCTCGTACTCGCGGGGATTCTGGGTGGCCAGCACCATGAACGGCCGCGGGAGCGGATACGTGACGTGGTCGAGCGAGACCTGCGCCTCGTTCATCGCCTCGAGCAGGCTCGACTGGGTCTTCGGCGTGGTCCGGTTGATCTCGTCCGCGAGGACGAAGTTGGTGAAGAGGGGGCCCGGCTTGAAGACGAACTCACCACGGTCCGGCTGGTAGACCGACACACCGAGCACGTCGGACGGGAGCATGTCGGAGGTGAACTGGATCCGCCGGAATCCGGCCCCGACCGAGCGCGCGAGCGCGGCGGCGAGCGTCGTCTTCCCGACCCCCGGCACGTCCTCGATGAGGACGTGCCCGCGAGCGAGGAGCCCGATCACGGCCAGCCGGATCACCTCGGGCTTGCCGACGAGAGCGCGGCCGACGCTGGCTTCCAGCCGACGAATCAGCGCGAGCGACCGGTTCATCAGTCCCCAGGCCCTATCCTAGCCCCAATCGGGAAATACTCGCGCGAGGCGCGGCCCGGGACGGCAGGTCCTGCCGCGGCGAGCAGCCACGAGACTCGCTCCCGCCACCGCCCCGGCCGGACCTCACGCGATCTGGCTCTCGCCCGACGCGCGCGCCGGGGAGGTTCCGCCCTCCCCCCCGCGTCACCCACTGCCCCGGGCCTCCCCCGCCGCCGGGTATCTTCCGATCAGGGCTCGCAGCCCTGGAGAGCCCGCAGGCCCCGCCGGCACGCTGCCGGAGGGCCGCGGCGAGGTCCGGGAAAGTCGAGCTGGGAAGAACCGGCCCGGCCGCCAGCCGGCCCCGCGTGAACTCGAGCGGCGGCGCGACGGGCATCACCGGCCCGCCGCCCGGGTCAGCGAGCGGCCCCCAGGCGGCGCTCGATCCTTGCGAGGCGATGATCGAGGTTCCGGCGCACGCTCTCGGCGGCGGCGGCGCGGCGCGCGCGCTCGATCGCCCGCAGCACGACGAGCCGGGCCATTGCCAGGTCGCGGCTTCGATGTTCGTGGAACTTCGCCAGCTCCTCCCACGGCCGCGGATCGAACCGGGCCGTCGAGGTTGCCGCCTCCCAGAGCTCGCAGGCCGCGGCCCAGCGCGCACGGCGCTTCTCCCACCAGGCGAGCCTGAGCCGGGCCCGGTCGGCCTCGTGACCGGAGAGCCCGAGGGCGAGCGCGCGCCGGTAGCACGCGAGCCCTTGTTCGGGATCCGCACGCTCCCAGAGCCGTCCGAGCCCCGCGCACTCTTCCGGAGTCAGTCTCGCTTCCTCGGGGGCGCCGAGGGCCTGAGCCAGCCGGCCAGTCAGGGCGACCAGCGACAGCACGTCGTGCCGGTTGTGCGTGAAGATCCGCGGCACCGCGCCGGGATGCCGGCGACGGAGATAGTCAAAGTAGACCGCCGGGATCATCGCGCCGGGTAGGTCGTCCTCGCGCGAGAGCCCGAGGACGCCGCTTTCGAGCGTCGCGAGCCGGCAGTCCCCGAATCGCCCTCCCCACACCCGCCGCGCCGGAGGGAGGAGATCGAGGTGCCACCGGTCGGGCCAGCGGCGGCGCGCCAGGACGAAGCGCGTTTCGAGCAACGGCAGGTCGAACCCGGCGCCGTTGTAGGTCACCAGTCCGTCCGCCCGCGACAGCAGCGGCGCGAGCGCCGCCAGGAGGGCGGGCTCCTCGTCGAGGTCGCGCATGAAGAACTGCTTCACCACGAACCGGCCGGCGTCCACGTATCCCGCGCCCACCAGGAACGCATAGGTTCCCGTTCCCCCGGAGAGGCCCGTGGTCTCCGTGTCGAGGAACAGGAGGCCCCGCACATCCCCGGCGGGCTCCCCGTGGCGGGTCAGCAGGCCGAGCAGCGAGGGCGGCGCGGAGAAGGCATGGACGAAGTCCGTGGCGCCGTGCCGGTGATCCAGCGCGTACTCGCGCCGGACCGAGACAATGGGGCCGTGATCCGTCTCCTCCACGACGCCACCAACCAGGGCCTCGACGGGCTCGGCCGCCGAGCGCCGGGCCCGGGACTCATCGACGCGCCGGACCACGCGCCGCAGATCGTCGAGCGCATTCACTGGCGGATCATTCGCGGAGCGCGGCGAGGACGGCGCTTGCGGTCAGCTTCGCCTGGCGGCCAATCTCGTTCACCGGCCCGACGCACGACGGGCACCCCCACCGGCAGGGGCAGGCCGACAGCACCTCGAGGCCCCGCGCGAGCAGCTCCGGCAGGACCTCGAACACCCGCTCCGCGAGTCCGATGCCGCCGGCGTAGCTGTCGTAGAGATAGATCGTCGGATCGAACCGCGCGCCTTCGAGGAGGCGGCGGCGCGCAGACTGCGCCGTGTCGACCTTCGATCCGGCGCTCGCCGGCGCGGCGTCACCGAGCCAGGCGCCCAGATCGCGAATGTCGCAGAGCAGGAAGATCGGCGCCAGGTGATGGAGCAGGTAGGTCACGGCGCGGAGTCCATCGACCAGCTCCTCCCGTGACCGGCTCACGCGCTCGAGGAGGGCAGGGTCGATCGTCAGCCACACGCTCGTCGTCTGCATCTCCTGCTGCGGGAGCTCGACCGCTCCGGAGCCGACGTTCTCGAGCGTCCCGAGCTTGATCTTCTTGAAGCCCACCACCTTCTCGGCCACGAGGACCTCGCCCTCGCTCGCCCGGTACCCTCGGCCAGCCCGATCGGCGAGCCGCCGCAGGGTCCAGACCCCCTTGGCACTGATCGCATCGGTGAAGTAATCGACCGACACGCGCTTGACGTACGCGACCTTTTCCTCGTCCTCGCGGAAGTGCAGCTCCTGGACCTCGTAGGGCTCGCTCTCGACGAGATAGATCGCCTTCGGGTAGATCGCCGCGAAGGCGCTCGACCAGTCGACCTCCGCGATGACCTGCCGCCGCTTGACCTGCCGGTCGTCGCGCGCGGTCGTGTCGATGACGAGGAAGTTGTCCGTGGTGACCGTGCGCAGCGACACGTGGTCGGCCGGGTAGGTCTCCGACGCCCAGTGCCAGCGGTCACCGGCGTGGTGGAGCAGACTCGCGTCCTCGAGCGCCGCCAGGTGCAGACGGACGTCCAGGCCCCCGAAGGCCTCGCCCTCGGCGAACGGCAGCTCGAACGCCCCGCACTTGATGTGATTGACGAGGATGAAGGGATTGTCCGGATTGACGCGCGCGTGCTCCGGCGCGGTGCCGAAGAGATAGTCCGGGTGCGTGGCCATGAACTGATCCAGCGGCGCGCTCGTCGCCACGAGGAGCGCCGCCGACTGCCCGGTGCGCCGCCCGGCGCGGCCGGCCTGCTGCCACAGGGACGCGATCGTCCCCGGGTACCCCGCCAGGACAGCGACGTCCAGGTGACCGATGTCCACTCCCAGCTCGAGCGCGCTCGTCGACACGACGCCGAGCACCTCACCCGACCGCAGGCCCTGCTCGACCGCACGGCGCCGCGTGGGCAGGTACCCCCCCCGGTAGCCGCGCACGATCCCGGAGTCTCCCGTCGCGTCGGCAACCGCAGTCTTGATCGTCGACAGCAGCACCTCCGTGGCGAGGCGGCTCTGCGCGAATGCGATCGTCGCGATCCTCCGCCTGAGGAACCTCGTGGCAAGACGCGCCGCCTCCCCGAGGTACGGGGCCCGGATGCCCAGTTCCCGGTTGACGACCGGGGGGTTGTAGCAGAGGAAGACCTTCTCTCCCGCGGGGGCGCCGCTCTCGGTGACTTCTTCCACGCTCTCTCCGATGAGCCGTTCTGCCAGCTAGCGCGGATTCGCGATCGTGGCCGAAGCCATGATGAACCGCGGGGAGCTGCCGTAGTGGGCGCAGATCCGCCGGAGCCGCCGCATCACGTTCGCGACGTGGCTGCCGAAGACTCCCCGGTACGCATGAAGCTCGTCGATGACGACATAGCGCAGGTTCTGGAAGAGGTTGAGCCACTTCGTGTGGTGCGGCAGGATGCCGGAGTGCAACATGTCTGGGTTGGTCAGGACGAGGTTCGCTCGCGCACGCACCGCCCGCCGGGCGTCCTGCGGCGTGTCGCCGTCGTAGGTGAACATCCGCAGCTCCGGCAAGGCCTGTGCAAGTGCCTGCAGCTCGGCGAGCTGGTCCTGGGCCAGAGCCTTGGTCGGGAAGAGATACAGCACGCGCGCGTCCGGCGACTGGAGGAGCGCGTGGACAACCGGCAAGTTGTAGCACAGGGTCTTGCCAGAGGCCGTCGGGGTCACGACGACGACGTTCTGCCCCTTGTCGGCGATCTCCCAGGCTCGCGCCTGATGGGAGTAGAGCTGCTGGATGCCCCGACCGAGGAGCGCCTGGGCGACACGAGGGTCGAGGGAGGCGGGGAACGGGGCCAGTACAGCCTGCTTCGCGGCGAAGTGGCGAGTGGCGGTGATGCACGGCCCGGTGATCGGAGAGGTCAGGAGATCATCGAGAATCTCGCCGAGCATCGGCGCAACTCTATCACGCGACCGGCGTGAAACCCGAACCCGGACGATGCGGTCCGTCCCGGGTCGGCCCGTTCCTCCCGGAGCCACCCCGTCCACTGGCCGACTCTTCGAAACCTATCGTCTTCTCGACCTGACAAAGCCAGGCCCGACACCCCAGGCCCGGGGCCGGGTCGGGACGATCACGGACGTCTCGGCCCCTCCGCGGAGCGGCGGCTCATCGTCTCCGTGAGCCCTTACCCTGAGCGAGGAGCGTGGCCGTGAGGTCGTTGGAGCCGGGCTGGATCGGACTGGATCGTGGCGACGAGCTTCAGTGTTATTTCACCGCGCGGACGCTCGGCAACGGCAACAGCCCGGTCGGGCAGAATGCCAGAACCAAGCTCGCCCCCGCCCGGGCAGGCCGCCGGTGGCTTCGGCTCCCAGTGCTATACAAACTTTTCATTTATAAGGGATTCATGAGTCTGGCCGGGCTTGGCCCCCGGCTTGCTGTCTCCTCAAGCGACCGTGTCGGAGCGGCGCGCATCGAAAGAGACAACCGGCGAAGACGACTCGAGTGAAGACGGAGCAGAAGACGGAGCCAAGGAGGAAGCAGCTGCAAGAGGGCGGTTCAGGTGGCCCGGTAGGCCGAGTCGCAGTCAAACTTCAACCAAGGGGAAGGACAGGGAAATGAGAAAGGTACTCGCAACGTTGCTCGCGCTGGTGGTGACGGTGGCGTTCACGCCGGTGGGCAGTGATGCCGCAACGCAGTGCCCGCCCGAAGTCGGGCAGGCAAAGGAGCTCTTGAACCAGCAGAGCCAGGCTCAGGCGCCGCGCACGCTGGCCGGCGCGCGGATGCAGGACGTGCAGGCTCCCAGGATCCAGGGCACCCAGGCCCCGCGTATCCAGGAGGTCCAGGCCCCGCGCTCGCTGGCTGGCGCGCGGATGCAGGACACCCAGGCCCCGCGCATGCAGGAGACCCAGGCCCCGCGTATCCAGGAGGTCCAGGCCCCGCGTGTGAGCAGCAAGGAGGTCCAGGCCCCGCGCATGCAGGAGACCCAGGCCCCGCGTATCCAGGAGGTCCAGGCC
>CAZWXA010000098.1:0-10938 GCA_964637755.1 uncultured bacterium
GACCGGGTGAAGCCGTGGCCGTGATCCGCGGTGCCGCTCGTTCGGAGGCGGCCGGGTCGCCGCTCGGAGCAGGCGTGCTCCAGCAGCGCACAGGAGAACCCCTGACCGGCCCGGGCGAGACGGGCGTGGGCCGGCGGCCTGGCACCGACCCGCAGGGACGGCGGCCGACCGCCAGCCCCTGTAGCCGGGGGACCTCTCGCGCAGGCGGCTTGCTCCGACCAGAGGGGATCGTCTACGCTTGCGGCGTCATGGGGCGATCGGATCCCGAGCGGTGAGCGAGGCGAGTCCGTGAAGTTCGGCATCTTCTACGAGCACCAGCTCCCACGGCCCTGGTCGCAGCGAAGCGAGTACGAACTGTTCCAGGCCTCGCTGGCCCAGATCGAGCTCGCGGACAGGCTCGGCTACGACTACGCCTGGGTGGTCGAGCATCACTTCCTCGAGGAGTACTCGCATTCCTCTGCCCCGGAGGTTTTCCTCGGTGCCGCCAGCCAGCGGACGACGCGCATCAGGCTCGGCCACGGCATCATGCAGCTCCCGACGAACCACCCGATCCGCGTGGCCGAACGGGTCGCGACGCTCGACCTCCTCTCCGGTGGGCGCGTCGAGCTCGGCCTCGGCGAGGGGCAAGGGCCGGTCGAGCTCCATCCCTTCGGCCGCCGCGTCCGGGACAAGCGTGAGGTGTGGGAGGAAGCGGTGAGGGCGCTGATCCCGATGTTCACGCGCCACTCGTGGGAGTGGCACGGCCAGTTCTTCGACTTCCCGGCCCGCAACGTGATCCCGAAGCCCTATCAGAAGCCCCACCCGCCGCTCTGGGTGGCGTGCTCGAGCATCACCACGATCGGGAGCGCCGGCCGGTGGGGGATGGGCGCGCTCGGCTTCCAGTTCGTCTCGCCCGACGCAGCGCGCGCGTGGGTGAACCGGTACTACCTGAACATCACGCGGAACCTGGCGAAGCTCGCCGACTACCCGGCGAACCCGAACATCGCGATGGTGAGCGGCTTCATGTGCGCCGAGACCGACGAAGAGGCGCAGGAGAAGGCCTCCGGCTGGACGTTCTTCGTCTTCTGCTTGAGCCACTACGGCCGGCACGGAATCCCCGCGCCCGGCGAGGGCAACATGTGGGATCTCTACCAGGAGTGGCGCCACACGCAAAGGGCCCAGGAGGCGCTCGGGAGCGGCCTCATCGGCTCGCCGGAGACGATCCGGAAGCGGCTCCGCGAGTTCGAGGCCGCGCACGTCGACCAGGTGATCCTCCTGAACCAGGCGGGGCGCACGACCCACGGGGACATCTGCGCGAGCCTCGATCTCTTCGCGCGCGAGGTGATGCCGGAGTTCCACGCGCGTGACGCCGAGCAGCAGCGCTGGAAGGCCGACGTCCTCGCGGGCCGCATCGAGCTCGAGGAGATCGACGCCGAAGCCTACACGGTCTACGCGCACCAGAACGAGGACATCGTCCGGCTCACGCCCGAGGAGCTCAAGCGGAAGATGGCGGAGAAGGAGGCGGCGACATGATGGTTGGCCAGGAAAGGGCTCCCATGGACTCCTCCGATCTCTGCTACACGCCCGCCACCGAGCTGGCGCGCCTCATCCGAAGCCGGCAGCTCTCCCCCGTCGAGGTGACCCGTGCCGTGCTGGCGCGGATCGAGCGGATCAACCCGACGCTCAACGCGTTCTGCACGCTCACTGCCGAGGCGGCACTGGCGCAGGCGCGCCTGGCCGAGCACGCGGTGATGAAGGGGGGCGTGCTCGGTCCGCTTCACGGCATCCCCCTCTCGATCAAGGACCTCGCCTTCACCGAGGGCGTCCGCACCATGTCGGGCTCGTTCATCTTCGAGCACCGGGTGCCCGACGTGGATCCGCCGTTCGTCCGCCGCCTGAAGGAGGCGGGCGCCATCGTGCTCGGGAAGACGGCGACGCCGGAGTTCGGCTGGAAGGCGCTCGGCGACAGTCCGCTCACCGGCATCACGCGGAACCCGTGGAACCCCGCCATGACGACGGGTGGATCCAGCGCCGGAGCCGCCGCCGCGGCCGCCGCCGGGCTCGGCCCGCTCCACCAGGGGTCGGACGGCGCCGGCTCGATCCGCATCCCGTCGAGCTTCTGCGGAATCTACGGCCTCAAGCCCTCGTACGGGCGCGTTCCGATGTGGCCCGTCTCCAACAACGACTACGCGACTCACCATGGACCGATGACGCGAACCGTCGCCGACGCGGCGCTGATGCTGGCGGTGATGGCAGGGCCGGACGACCGGGATTTCACCGCTCTCGACGGCGCGCCCGCCGACTACGTGGGCCGGCTCGATCGCGGGATCCAGGGGCTCCGGGTCGCCTTCAGCCCCGATCTCGGCGGCCTGCCCGTCGATCCGGACGTGGCCGCGGTCGTGCGCCAGGCTGTGCGCACGTTCGAAGAGCTGGGCTGCGCTGTCGAGGAGGTCGCGCCTGGCTTCGCCGACACCCACGAGCTGATCCGCCTCGTCTGGAGCGCCCACTACGCGGGGAACTACGGCCAGTTCCTCCGCGAATGGCGCGACCGGATGGACCCTGGTCTGACGGCCTGCATGGAGGACGGGCTCCGGTGCCGCGCGGCGGACTACGTCGCCGCCCGCGGCCGGAAGATCGCGTACTGGGACAGCGTGCGGCCGCTGTTCGAGCGGTACAGCTTCCTGCTCACCCCCACGATCTCGGTGGCGGCGTTCCCGGTGGGGCGCCTCAACCCGGCGCACTTCCCGCAGCACCCGTGGGACTGGCTCGGCTGGGCGTCCTTCAGCTACCCGTTCAACTTCACGGGGCAGCCGGCCGCCACCGTGCCCGCTGGCTTCACGCCGGCGGGACTGCCGGTTGGTCTCCAGATCGTGGGACGCCGCTTCGCGGACCTGGCGGTGCTCCAGGCCTCAGCCGCCTACGAGCAGGCGCGCCCCTGGGCCCGCCGCCGGCCGCCGGTCGAGTAGTGGCCGAGGAACCGTGCTCCCGGCCTCATCGATTCGACCGAGCTGTTGAGCGGCGAAGGGGAGGGTGGCTCAGCGGGAAGGCGCAATCGACTAAACAGTAAAGGTAGTTTACTCTTGGGCTCGTCAACTGGGATGATGCGGAACGATCGCGCGCGCCGGAAACCGCCGGAGACGGGTTCGAGCCGGAGCCCCCGTTCGGTTTCGGACACCGAACGCTTGCTGGACCTGCTGAACAAGCTGCTGGGGTCGGCCTTCAGGCAAATCCTGTGGCGGCGCGCCCTGGAGCTCGAGCTCACCTACTCGCAGTCACAAGTGCTCTTCTACGTCGAGCAGCACCCCGGGTGCCACATGGGCGATGTCGCCCGGGCATTCGGTGTCAGCCTCGCGGCCGTCACGCAGGTCGTCGACCGGCTCGAGCAGAAGCGGTTCATGGCCCGCGGCGCCGATCCGGACGATCGCCGCGTCTCCACCCTGGCGGTCACGCCGGAAGGCACGGAGCTGGTCGCGGAACTCCGTGGCCTTCAACGAGACGGCCTCGAGCCCGTGCTGGCGAAGATCTCGGCTCGAGACCGCGCTCGCCTGGTTGGCGGGCTGCAAGCGCTCGTGGCTGCGGCCGCCCCCATCATGGAACACGAGTCTGCGCGGCCCCCGCGCCGCGCGAAACCGCCAAAGGGGCGCACCACGTGAAGGGTCTCGCTGGGCTTCGGCATCTCGTCGTTCTCGCGGGCCTGCTGCTGCAGATGACCGGGTGCAGCGGCGAGAAGAGCAGTGCCACCCCGCAGAAGCCGGCCCTCCCGCCGGTGCCGGTCACCATCGCCGAGGTGGTCTCGAGGACAGTCCCCGTGCAGTTGAGGGTGATCGGCAACGTCGAAGCCTACTCCGTGGTCTCGGTCAAACCCCAGATCAACGGCGAGATCGTCCGCGTCCACGTCACCCCCGGGCAGGAGGTGCGGAAGGGGGACCTGCTCTTCAGCATCGACCCGCGCCCGCTCGAGGCAACCCTCCGCCAGGCGGAGGCGAACCTCGCCCGGGAGGCGGCGCAGGTCCGCCAGGCGGTGGCCGCGCTCTCGGAGAAGATGGCGGCGCGGAAGCAGACCGAGGCCAACCTGGCGCGCGACACCGCGCAACTGGAAAACGCCCGCGTGCAGGAGCGGCGGTACCAGGAGCTGGTCCAGAAGGAGCTGGTGGCCAAGGAGCTGTACCAACAGATCCGCACCAACGCCGTCGCGCTCGAGGCGACGGCGCAGGCCAGCCAGGCCGGGGTGGAGGACGCCAAGGCCGGGGTGATCGCGGCCCAGGCCGCGATCAGCAGCGCCGAGGCGGCGATCCGGGCCGACCAGGCGGCGGTGGACAACGCCAGGCTCCAGCTGGGGTACTGCTCCATCCGGTCGCCCATCGACGGCCGGGCCGGCGACGTCCTCGTCCACACCGGCAACGTCGTCAAGGCGAATCCCGACAACCCGCTGCTGGTGATCAACCAGGTCCGCCCGATCTACGTGAGCTTCTCGGCGCCCGAACAGCACCTGACCGCGATCAAGCAGTACAGGGCGGCGGGGACCCTCCGCGTGGAGGCGGTGGTCCCCGAGGCGCCAGGGGCGCACGCCCAGGGCTCCTTGACCTTCGTCAACAATGCCGTGGACACGACCACGGGCACGATCCAGCTCAAGGGCACCTTTGCCAACGCGGACAACACCCTCTGGCCGGGGCAGTTCGTCGACGTCGTCCTGACGCTCACGGAGGAGCCCAACGCCATCGTGGTGCCGTCGCAGGCGGTCCAGACCGGGCAGAAGGGCGCCTATGTGTTCGTGGTCAAGGCCGACCTGACCGCCGAGTCACGTCCGGTCACGGCCGGCCGTGCCGTCGGGCAGACCGAGACGGTGATCACCCAGGGCCTCAAGGCGGGAGAACGAGTCGTCACCGACGGCCAGGCCCGGCTCCTGCCCGGGAGCAAGGTCGTGATCAGATCCTCCGGCTCGCCGCCGAGGGCGGGATGACCCCCGAGCTGTTCATCCGCCGGCCCGTCATGACGACGCTCGTCATGGTGGGCCTCGTCCTGTTCGGGATCATGTCCTTCCGCTTGCTGCCGGTGAACGACCTCCCGAACGTCGACTTCCCGACCATCACGGTGTCGGCCAACCTGCCCGGCGCAAGCCCGGAGACGATGGCCGCCACCGTGGCGACTCCTCTCGAGCGGCAGTTCACGACGATCGCCGGGCTCGACTCGATGACCTCGACGAGCGCGCTCGGGATCACGCAGATCACGCTCCAGTTCAGCCTCGACCGCGACGTCGACGCCGCGGCGCAGGACGTGCGCTCCGCCATCGCCAAGGCCGCCAGCCTGCTGCCGTCGGGGATGCCCACTCCGCCCGTGTACCAGAAGGTCAACCCCGCGGACCAGCCCATCCTGTTCCTCGCCCTGACCTCGCCGACGCTGCCGCTCTACCGGGTCAACGAGTACGCGGAAACGCTGGTGGCGCAGAAGATCTCGACCGTGAGCGGGGTGGCGCAGGTCCAGATCCTCGGCGCCCAGAAGTACGCCGTGCGCGTCCAGCTCAACCCCAACGCCCTCGCCTCGCGGGGAATCGGGATCGACGAGGTCGAGCGGGCGATCGCGCAGGGCAATGTGAACCAGCCGACGGGGAACCTCTACGGGCCGCATCAGGCCTTCACCGTGCGGGCGACCGGCCAGCTCATGGACGCGGCGGCCTACCGCCCGCTGATCGTGGCCTATCGAAACGGGGCGCCGGTCCGGCTGGAGCAGCTGGGGCAGGTCCTCGAGAGCGTGCAGCTCGACAAGGCGGCGGCCTGGTACAACGGCGCGCGCACGGTCCTGCTCGCCATCCAGCGCCAGCCGGGCACCAACACCATCGAGATCGTCGACGCGATCCGGCGGATGATGCCGACCCTCAAGGAGCAGATGCACCCGTCGGTCGGGCTCCACGTCCTCTACGACCGCTCGGTGGTCATCCGCGAGTCGGTGCGCGACGTCGAGATCACCCTGCTCGTCACCACCGTGCTCGTCGTGCTCGTGATCTTCCTGTTCCTGCGGAACCTCTCGGCGACGCTCATCCCCAGCCTGGCCGTGCCCGTGTCGATCATCGCCACCTTCGGCGCGATGTACCTGTTCGGCTACATGATCGACATCCTGTCGCTCATGGCGCTGACGCTCTCGGTCGGTTTCGTCGTCGACGACGCCATCGTCGTGCTGGAGAACATCTCGCGCCACATGGAGGCGGGGGAGGGGCGGTTCGAGGCCGCCATCCGGGGGTCCCGGGAGATCGCCTTCACGATCGTCTCGATGACGCTCTCGCTCGCCGCCGTCTTCATTCCGGTCTTCTTCATGGGGGGCGTGGTGGGGCGCCTGCTCCACGAGTTCGCGGTGACGATCGGGGTGGCGGTGCTCGTGTCCGGGTTCGTGTCCCTGACCCTGACGCCGATGGTGTGCAGCCGGTTCCTCAGGCCGCCGCGCGAGACCCACGGCCGGCTCTACGCCGCCTCCGAGCGGGTGTTCGACGGCATGCTCGACCTGTACGAGCACACCTTGCAGTGGACCCTCCGCCACCGGCGGCTCACGCTGGGCGTGCTGGTCCTGACGGTCGTGCTGACCGGCTACCTCTTCCGCGTCATTCCCATGGGGTTCATCCCCAACGAGGACACGGGTCTGGTCTTCGGCGTCGTCGAGGGCCCCCAGGACATCTCGTTCCAGTCGCTCGTGGAGCACCAGAAGGAGGTGGCCGAGATCGTGGCCAAGGACCGGCACGTCGCGGACTGGTACTCGGCCATCGGGGGAAGCACGATCGCGATCCTGCCGAACCAGGGCCGCGTCTTCTTCCACCTCAAGCCCCGCTCCGAGCGGCCCGACGTCGAGCAGGTCCTCCAGGAATTCAGAGGCAAGCTGGCCAAGGTCCTGGGGCTGCGGGTCTTCCTCCAGAACCTCCCCACCATCCGGATCGGGGGGACCCTGACCAAGGCGCTCTACCAGTACACGCTGCAGGACACCGACCTCGAGGAGCTGTACCACTGGGTCCCCATCGTCGAGGCGAAGATGCGGGCCCTGCCGGGCCTCCTCGACGTCAACTCCGACCTCATGATCCGCAGCCCCCAGGTCCTGGTGAACATCGATCGCAACAAGGCGTCGAGCCTCGGGGTCACCGTGGCGCAGATCGAGAACGCCCTCTACGACGCCTACGGCTCCCGCCAGGTGTCGACCATCTACACGCCGGCCAACGAGTACTGGGTGATCATGGAACTGGAGCCGCGCTACCAGCGGGATCCGGCCGCGCTCTCCATGCTGTACATCCGGTCGAACGCCGGGCCCCTCGTCCCGCTCGGCGCGGTGGCGACGTTCAGCGAGCATGTGGGACCACTCACCGTCGCCCACCTCGGCCAGCTTCCCGCCGTCACCATCTCCTTCAACCTGAAGCCCGGCGTCTCGCTGGGCGACGCCGTGGCCGGGGTCCAGGGGCTGCAGCGTGAGCTCCGCTGGCCCGAGGCGCTCACCGGGAGGTTCCAGGGCACCGCGCAGGCGTTCGAGTCCTCGCTGAAGGGCCTCGGGCTGCTCCTCCTCGTCGCCGTCCTCGTGATCTACCTCGTGCTCGGCATTCTCTACGAGAGCTTCATCCACCCCCTCACGATCCTCTCGGGGCTTCCCGCGGCCGGCGTGGGCGCGCTGGTCACGCTCCTGCTCTTCCACGCGGAGCTCAACGTCTACGGCTTCGTCGGCATCGTCATGCTGATCGGCATCGTGAAGAAGAACGCGATCATGATGATCGACTTCGCGCTGGAGGCGGAGCGGGCGGGCAAGAGCCCGGCCGAGGCGATCTACGAGGGCTGCGTCCTCCGCTTCCGGCCCATCATGATGACGACCATGGCTGCCCTCATGGGGTCCCTGCCGATCGCGCTCGGCCTGGGGGCCGGCGCCTCCTCACGGCGCACGCTGGGCCTGACCGTGGTCGGCGGCCTCCTCGTGTCGCAGCTGTTGACCCTGTACATCACGCCGGTCGTCTACCTCTACATGGACTCCTTCCAGAAATCGCTCTTCCCCGGGCGCCGATGGCTCGCACGGCCAGGATGGCTCGGCCGGCTCCGGCGCCCGGCGGCGGTCCCGCCGGCGGCCACGATCGAGGCCGAGCGCACCGAGCCGCTCGCTCCCGCCTCTCGCCACTGAGGGCGGAGAACCGGCGTGGCTCCGGAGCCGCGTAGATGACCCCCCAGCTCTTCATCCGGCGCCCGGTCATGACGACGCTGATCATGCTCGGGATCATCATCTTCGGGCTCATGGCCTACCGGCTGCTGCCCGTCAGCGACCTGCCGAACGTGGACCTTCCCACGGTCCTCGTCTCGGCCACCGTGCCCGGGGCGAGCCCCGAGACGATGGCGTCGGCCGTGGCCACCCCGCTCGAGCGGCAGTTCACGACGATCGCCGGCGTGACCTCCATCACGTCGAGCAGCGCGCTCGGGCTCACGCAGATCACGGTCCAGTTCACCCTCGACCGGAGCATCGACGCGGCGGCCCAGGACATCGGGGCGGCGATCACCCAGGCGCAGAAGCTCCTGCCCCCGCAGATGCCGGCGCCGCCGACCTACCAGAAGGTGAACCCCGCCGATCAGCCCGTGCTCTACCTGTCGCTGAGCTCGCCGACGCTGCCCCTCTACCGGGTCGACGAGTACGCGGAGACGCTCCTGGCCCAGCGGATCTCGACGATCAGCGGGGTCGCCCAGGTGCTGGTCTTCGGCGCCCAGAAATACGCGGTCCGGGTCCAGCTCGACCCCAATGCCCTCGCCTCCCGGGGGATCGGGATCGACGAAGTCGAGCGGGCCATCGCCCAGGCGAACGTGAACGTGCCCACCGGGACCCTCTACGGCACGCACCGCGCGTTCACGGTGCAGGCGACCGGCCAGCTCATGGACGCGGCGGCGTACCGGCCGCTCATCGTGGCGTACCGGAAGGGCAACCCGGTGCGCCTCGCGGAACTGGGGCGCGTGATCGACAGCGTGCAGTTCGACAAGGTCGCGACCTGGTACAACACCGACCGCGCCGTCATCCTGGCCGTCCAGCGGCAGCCCGGCACGAACACGATCAAGGTGGTCGACTCGATCCGGCGCCTGCTGCCCACGCTCGAACCGCAGCTGCCCTCGTCGGTGCAGCTGCGGGTCCTCTACGACCAGTCGGCCTCCATCCGGGAGTCGATCCGGGACATGGAGTTCACCCTGCTCCTGACGGTCGCCCTGGTCGTGCTGGTGATCTTCCTCTTCCTCCGGAACCTGTCCGCCACCATCATCCCGAGCCTGGCGGTGCCGATGTCGATCATCGGCACCTTCGCCGTCATGTACCTCGTCGGCTACACGCTCGACAACCTCTCCCTCATGGCCCTCACGCTCTCGGTCGGCTTCGTCGTCGACGACGCCATCGTCATGCTGGAGAACATCGTGCGCCACATGGAGGCGGGGGAAAGCCGGATGGCCGCCGCCCTCAAGGGATCCGCAGAGATCGGGTTCACGATCCTCTCGATGACGCTCTCGCTGGCCGCGGTGTTCATCCCGGTCCTCTTCATGGGCGGGGTGGCCGGGCGGCTCCTCCACGAGTTCGCGGTGACGATCGGGGTGGCCGTCCTGGTCTCGGGCTTCGTGTCGCTCACCCTGACCCCGATGGCGAGCAGCCGCTTCCTCCGCCCGCCGGGCGCGGGAGGGAACCGGCTGTACGCGGCCTCGGAGCGCGTCTTCACGGGCATGCTTCACGTCTACGACCGGAGCCTGCAGTGGGTCTTCCGCCACAAGCCGGGCACCATGATCGTGCTGATGCTCACGTTCGTGGTGACCGGCATCTTCTTCTGGATCATCCCCAAGGGGTTCCTGCCGATAGAGGACACCGGGCAGATCGTGGGGTTCACCGAGGCGGGGCAGGACGTTTCCTTCGACGCGATGGTCCAGCACCAGCAGGTCGTCGCCGAGATCGTGCGGCGCGACCCCGCGGTGGCGGCCCTGATGTCGTCGGTCGGGGTCGACCAGCAGACCGGCAACGTCGTCCCGAACCTGGGACGGCTCCTCATCCGCCTCAAGCCTCGGTCCGAGCGGCCGGGCGTCGACGTCGTGGTCGAGCGGCTCCGGCAGGAGCTCGGCGGCGTGCTCGGCATGACCGTGTACCTGCAGGTTCCGCCGCCGGTGACCATCGGCGGCGCGATCACCAAGGCTCCGTACCAGTACACCGTGCAGAGCACCGACCCCGAGGAGCTCGCCCACTGGGCCCCGATCCTGTACGACCGCATCCACGCGCTTCCCGGCCTCCAGGACGTCAACAGCGACTTCCAGATCGCCAGCCCTCAGATCGTCGTCGACATCGACCGGAACCGGGCGTCCACCCTCGGCATCAGCGCCGGGCAGATCGAGAACGCGCTCTACGACGCCTACGGCGCGCGGCAGGTCTCGACCATCTACACCTCGGCCAACGAGTACTGGGTGATCATGGAGCTGGATCCTCGCTACCAGCAGGATCCCGCGGCCCTGTCCATGCTCTACATCCGCTCGGTGAGCGGACGGCTGGTGCCGCTCGGCTCCGTCACCCGCCTCCGTCGCGAGAGCGGCCCCCTGACCGTGAACCACCTGGGCGTGCTGCCCTCCGTCACGATCTCCTTCAACCTCAAGCCGGGGGTGTCGCTCGGCGACGCCGTGGCCAGGATCAACGGGCTCCAGCGCGAGCTGGCCCTGCCGCCCACGCTGGGCGCCGGCTTCCAGGGGACGACCCAGGCGTTTCAGGCCTCTCTCAGGGGGCAGGGACTTCTCCTCATCGTCACGATCCTGGTGATCTACATCGTGCTCGGGATCCTGTACGAGAGCTTCATCCACCCGCTCACGATCCTGTCGGGCCTGCCCTCGGCGGGCGCGGGGGCGCTGCTGACCTTGCTCCTCTTCCGGACCGAGCTGAACCTGTACGGGTTCGTCGGCGTCATCATGCTGGTGGGCATCGTGAAGAAGAACGCCATCATGATGATCGACT
>CAZWXA010000099.1:0-3902 GCA_964637755.1 uncultured bacterium
ATGACCCGGACCCGGCGGTCCGCGACGCCGCCGCCTGGGCGTTCGACCGGATCGCGCCGGACGCGGCGCGGACCGGAGGGGATCCCTCCTCCGCCTCGGTGGAAGCCGACGCCGCTTGCGCGGAACTGGCACCCTCGCGCCAGATGCTCGCGTCTGGATAGTCAGCGGCCCCAGGGGGGCCTTCGGCGCGCCCGGGGGCGCTCGGGCCGCGTGCTACACTTGAGCACGCGATGGCGATCCTGAAGGTTGCGCGGCTCGGCCATCCGATCCTCCGAAGGGTGGCGGCGCCGGTTCCCGAGCTGGAGATCCGGTCCCCGGACACGCAGCGCTTGATCGATGACATGATCGAGACGATGCGCGAGTACAACGGCGCGGGACTCGCCGCCAACCAGGTCCACATGCTCGAGCAGATCGCGGTGATCGAGGTGCTCGCGAACCCCAGGTATCCCGAAGCGTCCGAGGTCCCGCTGACCGTGCTGATCAACCCCGCCGTCACCCCGCTGGCCGACGAGACGGCCGATGGGTGGGAGGGATGCCTGTCCGTCCCCGACATGCGCGGCGTGGTTCCCCGTTACACGCAGGTCCGTCTCCAGGCGCTCGATCGTGACGGGCAGCGGATCGACCTGAAGGCTACGGATTTCCTGGCGCGCGTGATCCAGCACGAGACGGATCATCTGAACGGCATGGTCTACCTCGACCGCATGCGCGATCTCTCGACGCTCACGCACCTGGCGGAGTGGAACAGGTACTGGCTCCGCAACGCAGAGCAGGAGGAGTAGTGGCGCCAGAGGCCCGAAGGCCCGGGCTCGTCGCCTGAACCTGCCGGGAATGTCGGCTCGTGCGGGCGGTCCCACCGGAGAGACAGCAGCCGGGCCAGTCGGCCGGGTGGTCGCGGTCGTGAAGGACCTCTTCTTCGTCGCCAGGATCCGCGAGACGGCGCGCCTCGCCCGTGCCCCGCTCGAGTTCGCCCGATCGCCGGCGGAGCTCGGGGCCGCGCTCGCGACGAGCCGGACCTCTCTCGTGCTCGTGGACCTGACGACGCCCGGCTGGGACTACGACGCCCTGTTTCAGGCCATCGAGGCGACCGTGCCCCGGCCCCAGGTGCTCGCGTTCACGACGCATGCCCTCGCCTCGCAGACCAAGCTGCACCACGCGCGCTGCGATCGCGTCGTCACCAAGGAGACGCTGACCCAGGAGCTGGGTGACATCCTGCGAGGCGTTCCGCGGTGACGGCGGCCGAGTTCGTGGCCGAGCTCGACGCGGAGAACCAGGCGCTCCTGCAGCGCCTCGATCCGGGCGCGACGCTCCGCCCCGAGGTCGAGGGCGACCTCAACGTCCTGAACCTCCTCCGGATCGCGCTGAAGAACGAGATGGAGGCGACCGAGATCGCCGCCCGCTGGCTCGTGACGACCGACGAGGTGGACGTGAAGCTCGCGCTGGCCAGACAGGTGGGCGACGAGGCCAAGCACTACCGGATGATCGCCGAGCGGCTGCGCGAGCTGGGCGTGGATCCCGGCAGCGTGAACCCGCTGGCCAAGGGCTACGGACCGCTCTTCCAGTATCTGGACACGCTCCGGACGACGGTCGAGCGTGTGGCGGCCGGCCAGTTCACGCGGGAGGCCATCGCGGTGGTGAAGAACCGCCAGTTCATCGAGTTCTCCGAGCGGGCGGGGGACACCGCGACGGCAGCCCTGTACCGGGACGTGATCGAGCCCGACGAGCGCTTTCACCACGAGATGGGGCGCAGGCTGCTCCTGCGCTTCGCCACGACCGACGCCGCGCAGGACGCGGCGCGCCGCGCGGCAAGGCGCACGCTCGAGCTGGCGGAGGAGCTGCAGGCGGCCGCGCTCCGCACGGCTGGCGTCCACCACGCGCCCGGCTGCTGATGGACCCCGCGCTCCGGGCGTTCGCTCGCACGCTCGGGACGCCCGACGCCGAGATCGACCTGGCGCGCGCCGCGCTCCAGATCGCCGAGATCGAGCACCCCGCGCTCGCTCAGGATCGCTATGTCGCTGTCCTCGACGGGCTCGCGGGTCGGTCGGGCGCCGGGCGGGCGGACGACCCGCTTCAGCGACTCCACCGGCTCCGCGAGTTCCTCTTCGAGGAAGAAGGGTTCCGGGGCAACAGCGGCGACTACCACGACCCGCGCAACAGCTGCCTGAACGACGTGCTCGACCGGCGGCTTGGTATCCCGATCACGCTCTCGCTGGTGGTGATCGAGGTCGGCCGCCGTGTCGGGCTCGAGATCGCCGGCATCGGCCTGCCCGGTCACTTCGTGGTGAGCGCGTCCGTCGGGGAGGAGCGCGTCCTGCTCGATCCGTTCCACGGGGGGACGGTGCTCACGCACGAGAGCTGCGCCGCGCTCGTGGCCCGAGCGCTGGGCCGGCGCGTGACGCTCGGCGAGGAGCAGTTCGCGCCGGTGGCGAAGCGGCAGCTCCTGGGCCGGATGCTGAACAACCTGAAGGGAATCTACTGGCGGCAGGAGGACTGGCCCAAGGCGCTCGCGGTGATCGACCGGCTCCTCGTGGCCGACCAGACGTCGCTCGCGGAGATGCGGGACCGGGGGACGGTGCTGACCAAGCTCGGCGACTACCAGCGGGGGCTCGCCGAGTGGGAGCGCTACCTGACCCTCTGCCCTCATGCCAGGGACGCGGAGTCGCTGCGAGCGCAGCTCAGGCGCGCTCGCCTGGCGCTGGCGTCGCTGAACTGACCGCTCCGACCCCTTCCTCGGCGTGAGACAGGGCGCGATGACCGCCGCGGATGTCCTCGTCATCGGCGGCGGCGTCATCGGGGCCTCTGTCGCCTACCATCTCCTCGATCGGAACCCGCGCCTCCGTGTCGTGCTCCTGGAGCGCGAGGCTCAGGTGGGGATGGGTGCGACCTCGAAGGCAACCGGCGGTGTTCGCCACCAGTTCTCGACGGAGGCGAACGTGCGCCTCACGCGCCTGTCGTACCCCTACTTCGTGGAGGCTCCTCTGCGCCTGGGCCGCTCCGTGGATTTCTTGGCCCACGGGTACCTCTTCGTCACCACCGAGCCGGCCACCCTCGCCGCGACCGGGAGCGCGGTCGAGCTGCAGCGATCACTCGGCGTGAAGAGCCAGATGCTGGGGCCGGCCGAGATGACGGGGTTGCTCCCGCAACTCGTCGTCGACGACCTCGTCGGCGGGAGCTTCTGCGCCGACGATGGCTCGGCAGACCCTCACGGCCTCCTGCACGCGTTCCTCGCCGTGGCGCGCAGCCGGGGACTCGATGTGCGGACGGGCGAGGCCGTGGTGAGGCTGGTGGCGAGCAAGAACCGCGTGACCGGGGTCCGGACCACCCGCGACGAGTACGGCGCGCCCATCGTCGTCAACTGCGCCGGACCGCACGCCGCCGAGATCGGGGCGCTGGCCGGCGTCGAGATCCCCTCGAGACCGTTCAAGCGGCAGGTGGTGGTCACGGAGCCGCTGCCCGGGTTCCCCGCGGTCTTCCCGCTGATCGTCGACCTCGACACGGGCTTCTACGTTCACCGGCAGGGCGCGAGCGCCGTCCTGATGGGCGGCACGGACAAGGACCGGCAGCCTGGCCACGACACCGCCGTCGACTGGGACGCGTTCGCTCCCGTCTTCAAGGCCGCCGCCAGGCGGGTGCCGCCCCTCGCGGACGCCAGGGTGATGCGCGCTTACGCCGGCGTGCGGGACCTGACGCCCGACTACCACGGCATCCTCTGCGAGGCGCCGGACGTACGCGGCTTCTTCCTCGCCTGCGGTTTCTCGGGTCACGGGTTCATGCATTCCCCCGCCATCGGGCTCCTGATGGCCGAGCTGATCCTCGACGGCCACGCCCGGAGCATGGACGTGGAGCCCCTGGCGCTGGCGCGCTTCGCCAGCGGACGGGTGGCCCCGGAAGCGAACATGTTCTGA
>CAZWXA010000099.1:4002-10918 GCA_964637755.1 uncultured bacterium
TGGCGCTTGCCACCAGGGAACTCCCAGAGTCCCGCGAGATGCGTGCCTTCCCGCCGCCGCGTGATCAGGTAGCGGCCGGAGCCGTCCCGGATCAGCCCCGCCGCGACCTCCACGATCATCGCGCACGGAAGGCGGCGGCGCTCTTGCAGAATGCCCTCATCGTGCAGTCGCCGCAGCGCGGCCGCCGCGGCGTACACCAGGTCGCGCCGAAGTCCATCAGGGCCTGGTTGAAGTCGTAGGCGCGACCGCGGGGAATCAGCGTTTCCGCGAGGTCCCAGTAGGGCCGCTGCCCCCGCACGCGTGCCATTCGGCGCGGGCCAAAGAACACCCGGCCGAGCACCCGACGCACGTTCGTGTCGAGGACCGCCGCATCCTTGCCGTAGGCGAAGGAAAGAAGGGCGCCCGCGGTGTAGCGACCGATGCCGCGGAGCGTCCGGAGCGTCCTCGCGTCGTCGGGCAAGCGGCCGTCGTAGCGGGCGACCGCTTCCCGCGCGATCCCCTGAAGATGAAGGGGACGGATGTTGTAGCCGAGCGGGCGCCACGTGCGCTCGACGTCGGCGGTCGGCGCGGCCGCGAGGCTCTCGAACGTGGGGTAGCGAGCGAGAAACTCGTGGTACTTGGGGATCACGCGGTCCACCTGTGTCTGCTGGAGCATGATCTCCGAGACGAGGATGCTGTAGGGGTCCCGCGTGTGGCGCCAGGGCAGGTCGCGCGCATGCCGGCCGTACCATCGCAGCAGGCGGCGCTGAAACGCGAGCAGGATCGGCCGGTCCGGCGTCCGCATCGACCCCGTATCGTACCCGATCGCGCCGGGGGCCGAGGTCAGAGGCCGGCCCAAATGCTTCGGTCGCTGTTACGCGAAGTGAGTCCCCCGACCGTCTCGTCAGAGCGACTCGGCCCGCCTTGTGTGCCCCGGCCCGGGGGCCCGTGACCGGGCCCCCGGGGCCGAGGGCGACAGTTCACTTCTTCATCTCTTTCATCTGGAGACCGCCGGCCTTGAAAGCCTCGCCATACTTCATGACCGACTCCTCATGCTTCCCGGCCTCGTGGAGGGCCCACGCCTGAGCGGCGAGTGCCTTGACCTCCGCGGCCGTCCCGTCGGCTCGATTTCCGAACGCGACGTCGATGTCGTGTTGCAATGTCGGGCACATGTTGGCCAGAGCCGGGCTGGCCGCGCCCACGAAGAGGCCGACGGCCATCAGGATCATCTTCTTCATCACGCCATCACCTCCTTTCTTCTGGGATATGGAACACCGCACGGATCGAGGTTGCAGTCGCAACAAGATCGGGCTCGGCGCACTCGTCGGGTCTCGAGCATCCGGAGCGCCCGCGACGTGGAACTTGCGGCGCGTCCACGTGGCTGGTGCGCGGCCGGCATCGTGTCGGACCAAGCGACCCTTCTCCATCGCGAGGGGGGCCTCGACCGACCCAGGCTACCTGGGCGCGGGGAGTCTATGCCACCGCGTGGGCGTTGTCCACGGCGAATTTCGGGGGAGGGTTCGGACGTGAAGAGGCCGAGGCAGCGGTGCGCAGCGGCTCGCCGGGACGCCGTCCTACGCCCTCGAGAGAGCCACGTCGCCCGCGCCTTGCCGGTCAGCGTGACGGCGTTCGGCCCCGAGCGCCGAAGGAAGTCGCCAGGAGGACTCCCCCGGCGTCGGGGCGCCACGACCTCGCGCCTGTGGGGACTCCCCAGAGCAGGGCAGCGAGTGGGCAGCGAGCGAGCGACCCCCGCGGCCCCGGCGGGCCGAGGTAGAATGGCGGCGTGGCGAGCCTGCTGCCGCTCCACGATCTGCACGTCAAGCTCGGCGCCGTCATGGAGGCGCCGTGCGGGCTCGCGCTTCCCCTCTCGTACGGCGATCCGGCCGCCGAGCACCGGGCGGTACGGGCGGCCGTGGGAGTCATCGACCGCTCCTACATCGGCGTGGTCGAGGCGAGTGGCAGGGATCGCGTGTCGTTCCTGAACGGGATGCTCACCAACGATGTCAAGCGGCTCACACCGGGCCAGGGGTGTGGCGCCGCGTTCCTCGACGCCCACGGCAAGGTGCAGGCCCTGCTGACCGTGCTGGCCCTGGCCGATCGCCTTCTCTTGATCTTGCCGAGCGGCACGGCGGCGACGCTCTGCGAGGGCCTGGAAAAGTACCACTTCGCGGAACGGATCGAGATGCGGGACGCGAGCGAGGAGTTCGCGACCTTCGTGCTCGCGGGCCCTGGGACCGCCGCGGCGGTGGAGCGCCTGACCGGTGCCGCGCTGCCCGACGCACCGTGGCAGCACGCCGAGGCGACCCTCGCCGGCGCGGCGGTCCGTCTCGCGCGGGGGAGTGGCGAGACCGGAAGCACCGAGGCCTGGGTGCTCGCGCGGCGTGGCGACGGCACCGCGGTGCTGGAGGCGATCGTCGCCGCGGGGGCCCGGCCAGTCGGGCTCGATGCGCTCGACGTCCTGCGAGTGGAGGCCGGGACGCCGTGGTTCGGCCACGATCTCGACCAGACGACGCTCCTGCCCGAGCTGCCGTTCGAGGCACTTGTCTCGACCACCAAGGGGTGCTACATCGGCCAGGAGGTCATCGTCCGCATCCGCGACCGCGGCCACGTCAACCGGATCCTCACCGGTCTGACCCTCGATGGTGAGACGGTTCCCCGGGGGGGGGCGCCGGTCCTGGCCGGCGACAGGGAGGTGGGGCGGGTGACCAGCGCGGTCCGATCGTTCGACCTCGGCCGTCCGATCGCCCTCGGCTTCGTCCGGCGCGAGCACGCGACACCGGGCACGCTCGTGGGCGTCGGCGGCGACGGTTCCGAGCTTCGGGCGCGCGTCACGGCGCTGCCCTTCGTTCCGCGCCCATGAACCGGCTCGCTGGCGAGTCGAGCCCCTACCTCCTCCAGCACCGGGACAACCCCGTCGACTGGTATCCGTGGGGCGAGGAGGCCTTCGCCAGGGCGCGGGGCGAGGACCGGGCGGTCCTCCTCTCGGTCGGGTACTCGGCCTGTCACTGGTGCCACGTGATGGCCCACGAGTCGTTCGAGAACGCCGACATCGCGCGGCTGATGAACGAGCACTTCGTCAACATCAAGGTCGACCGGGAGGAGCGCCCGGACGTCGACCAGATCTACATGCAGGCCGTGCAGTCGATGACGGGACACGGCGGCTGGCCGATGACCGTGTTCATGACCCCCGACGGCGTCCCGTTCTACGGCGGCACCTATTTCCCCCCGGCCGACCGTCACGGCCTCCCCGGATTCCCGCGGGTGCTGCGCTCGATGGCCGACCTGTGGCGATCTCGCCGGGCCGACGTGCTCGAGTCCGGGCTGTCGCTCGTCGAGCACCTGGGGCAGACCGGAGGGCTGGGCGCCTCGGCCCACCTGCTCACGGACGACCTGCTGTCGACGGCGTTCGTCGGGCTCTCGCGCGAGTTCGACGAGCGCGATGGCGGCCTCGGTCAGGCGCCGAAGTTCCCCCAGCCGATGATCTGGGAGTTCGTGCTCCGCTACTGGAAGCGGTCGGGCAGCGCCCGCGCCCGCGAGATGGTGTCGCGCACGCTCACGCGGATGGCCCGTGGCGGGATCTACGACCAGCTCGGCGGCGGCTTCCACCGGTACTCGGTCGACGGCCACTGGCTGGTACCGCACTTCGAGAAGATGCTCTACGACAATGCGCAGCTCGCAAGCCTCTACCTGCACGCGTATCAGGCGTTCGGCGAGGCCGAGCACCGGCGCATCTGCGAGGAGACCCTCGACTACGTCCTGCGCGAGATGACGGACCCGGCCGGCGGCTTCTACTCGGCCGAGGACGCGGACTCCGAGGGTCACGAGGGGAAGTTCTTCGTGTGGGCCGCGGACGACATCCGCGAGGTGCTCGGACCGGCCGATGTGGATGCGGTGCTCGCGTACTGGGGCGTCGACGAGGGGCCGAACTTCGAGGGCAGGAACATCCTCTACGTGGCGGGCGAGCCCGACATCGACCGCATGCGGGGCGCCCGGGCGAGGCTCTTCGCGGCGCGGGAGGGTCGCATCCGCCCCGGCCTCGACGACAAGGTGCTGGCGGGTTGGAACGGGCTCACCTGCCGGGCGCTCGCCGAGGCGGGGAGGGCGCTCGGCCGGCCCGATTACGTCCAGGCGGCGGCGAGGAACGCGGACTTCGTGCTCACCGCGATGCGGCGCGACGGGTGGCTGCTCCGGTCCTGGGCCCGCGGCCGGGCCGGGCTCAAGGGCTACCTTGAAGACTACGCGATGGTGGCCGCCGCGCTCCTCGACCTCTACGAGGCGACGTTCGAGCGGCGGTGGCTCGACGAGGCTCGGTGGCTCTGCGAGGAGTTGCTCCGGCTCTTCTGGGCGGAGTCGGCCGAGGGCTTCTTCGACACGAGCCCCGAGCACGAGCGGCTCGTCGTCCGGCCGCGCAACCTCTTCGACAACGCCGTGCCGTCGGGGAGCTCGGTGGCGATCGAGACGCTCCTTCGGCTCGCGGTGTTCGCGGGCGAGGAGCGCTACGAGGCGACGGCGCTCAGGGCGCTGCGCCCCATCGCAGACCTGATGACCCGCCACCCGGCGGGCTTCGGGCGCTTCCTGTGCGCCCTCGACTTCTACCTCGGCCCGGTCGTCGAGGTGGCGCTGATCGAGCCCGAGACCGGCGACGGAGCGGCGCCCCTCGCCGCCGAGGTCTTCAAGCGGTATCTCCCGAGCCGCGCCATCGCCGGCGCCCGGCTGGGTGACAGTGCGGCCAGCGCGGGCATCCCGCTGCTCGAGAACCGCGCGCTCGTCGGTGGCCGCGCCACGGCCTATGTCTGCCGGCGGTTCACCTGTCGAAAGCCGACGACCAGCCCGGAGGAGCTCGCGCAGCAGCTCGCCGAAGGCGTATAATCTCCTCGTTAGTGCCGCGGGGGGAGGATGCCTGAGAACCGGGTGCGGCCCGGGACCCCTCGAACCTGATCTGGACAATTCCAGCGAAGGGAACGCGGCGCGACGAAGACCGCACCCGCGGTCTTTTTTTGTTGGGGTGTGTCGCGATGACGGTGCAGATCACGGTCAACGGCCGGGCGGTGGACGTGGAGGACGGCCTCAGCGTCGAGGCCCTGCTGGTCCGGCTCGGCGTCAGGCGCGAGTTCACGGCGGTGGCGCTCAACCGGGAGGTCGCCCCGAGGTCGTCGTACCCCGTGACACGGCTCCGGGAGGGCGACCGGGTCGAGATCGTGCATCCGATGGGTGGAGGATAGCCATGGACAGTCCGCTGGTGCTCGGCGGCCGGGAGTTCAGGTCGCGGCTGATCGTGGGAACCGGGAAGTACGCGTCCAACGAGATCATGCGCGAGGCGATCGAGGCGTCGGGGTCGGAGATCGTGACGGTCGCGGTCCGCCGGGTGAGTCTCCCGGGAACGGGCGGCTCGATCCTCGACGTCATCGACCCCAAGCGCTACACGCTGCTGCCGAACACGGCGGGCTGCTACAACGCCGACGAGGCCGTGCGGACGGCGTACCTCGCGCGGGAGGCCGGGCTCGGCGACATGGTCAAGCTCGAGGTGATCGGCGATCCCCGCACGCTCTTCCCCGACGTGCTGGGGCTGCTCGAGGCGACGACCACCCTCGCCCGGGAGGGCTTCGTCGTGCTGCCGTACACGAACGACGACCCCGTGCTGGCCCGGCGGCTGCAGGAGGCGGGCGCCGCCGCGGTGATGCCGCTCGGAGCGCCGATCGGCTCCGGCCTCGGCATCCGCAACCCGTACAACATCAAGATCATCCTGGAGGGCGTCACCGTCCCCGTGATCGTCGATGCCGGCGTGGGGACCGCCTCGGACGCGGCGGTGGCGATGGAGCTGGGCTGCGACGGCGTCCTCATGAACACGGCCATTGCGGGCGCGAAGGATCCGGTGGCGATGGCCACGGCCATGCGCCTCGCGGTCGAGGCCGGGCGGCTGGCGTTCAAGGCCGGGCGCATCCCGAAGAAGCTCTACGCCACCGCCTCCTCACCCCTCGAGGGCGTGCCCGACTGGGCCTCCTGACCCTCTACCTCGTCACCGATCGCCGTGCCACGCGCGGGCGGGACCTGGTCTCCCTCGTGGCGGAGTGTCTCGACGCGGGGCTGCCCATGGTGCAGGTGCGCGAGAAGGACCTGCCCCCCGCCGAGCTCCTGGCGCTCTGCCGGCCGCTGCGCGAGCTGACCCGCCGCGCGGGGGCACGGCTCTTCGTCAACGGCGACGTCGAGGTGGCCCGCGAGGCCGGCGCCGACGGCCTGCACCGGCCGCACGCCCTGGTGATCGTGCCGGAGGACGCCGAGGGGCTCAGCATTGCCGTCTCCGTGCACCGCGAGAGCGAGGCCGTCGAGGCCGAGCAAGACGGCGCAGAGTTCGTCGTGTTCGGGCCGGTCTACGACACGCCCTCCAAGCGCGCCTTCGGCCCCCCCCAGGGCCTCCTGGCCCTCTCGCGGGTCGTCCAGGCGGTCCGCATTCCCGTGCTGGCGATCGGGGGCGTCACGCCCGAGCGCGTCCCCGAGCTGCGGGCCGCGGGGGCTGCGGGGGTGGCGGTCATCTCCGCGATCCTCTCCGCCGACTCTCCTGCCGGCGCCACCCGGCACTTCCTGGACGCGCTCGCGTGAGGCCGATCGTCGGCGGGAGACGGTCGATGGAGGGGACGGCGTTCGCGTGGTACCGGTTGGCCCGGGTCGAGACGTAGCGCGGCGCGAGCGCGATGGCCCCCGAGGCCTGTGCGCTTCGCGCGAATGGCCGCGTGTTCTGCTGATCAGGGGCGGACCGCGCACGCCCGCCAGCTTCCGGAACTTCTCCTCGATGTGCTCGGGTGTCCATAGGCCCGGCGGAAAGCCGGCGGAACGGAACGACCTGCCTTGACAAGGCTGATCGATCAGACCAGAATGGTCACGTAGATTCGCTGCCGGAGATCCCGACGTGCAGGTTGCCACGGTCTCGAAGCTCAAGGCG
>CAZWXA010000100.1:0-7706 GCA_964637755.1 uncultured bacterium
TCAACCGGGCGCACCAGCACGACATCGGCGGCGCCACCCACGGCACCTACAACCCGGCGGCCACCGAGATCTGGCAGGAGGGGATACGCGTCACGCCCCTCAAGCTCCAGGACCGCGGTGACCTGCGCGACGACGTGCTGCAGATGCTCGCGGAGAACGTGCGCCACCCGCGCGACTTCCAGGGCGACCTCCGGGCGATGATCGGCTCGGCCCGCGTCGGCGAACGGCGGCTCCTGAGGCTCGTCGCCGAGTACGGGGTCGAGACGGTGACGGCGGCGATCGGAGAGAGCCTCGACGGCGCCGAGCGCCAGGCGCGGGCGTGTGTGCAGACGTGGAAGGACGGGGTCTTCAGGGGCGAGGCGATGCTCGACGACGACGGCCACGGCACGACCGACATCCACGTCCGCGCCACCGTCACCAAGACGGGCGACGCCCTGGTCGTCGACCTGACCGACTCGCATCCTCAGGTCAAGGGCTTCGTCAACTCCTCCTGGCCGAACACGATGTCGTCGGTCCACATGGCCTTCGCGTATCTGATCGACCCGCGCACGCCGAAGAACGAGGGCACCTTCCGGCCCGTCACGGTGATGGCGAAGCAGGGGACGATCGTCTGGCCCTATCCACCCGCGCCGGTCACGCTCTGCACCAACCACTGCGCCCAGGACATCGCCGAGGCGGTCATCAAGGCGCTCGCCGCATCATGTCCGGAGCGGGCGATGGCGGGCTGGTCGAAGCGATTCCGCATCGCGATCCAGGGCGCGAACCCGCGCACGAAGCGACCGTTCATCTGGCACCTGTTCCATGCACGAGGCGGCGGCGGCGCCTCCTCGGCGGGCGACGGCTGGCCGACGGCGGGCGAAGGGCAGGCGGCGGGCGGCATCAAGTTCGGGAGCGTGGAGGTGACCGAGACGCGCTTCCCCCTCTTCTTCGCGGTTCACGAGTTCCTCCCGGACTCGGGCGGCGCCGGCCGATTCCGGGGCGGAGTCGGCTCGGTCCTCGAGCTCAGGATGGAGACGACGGAGCCGGCTCGGGCGAACACCGCCGGCGAGGGCGTGCGCCACGCCCCGTACGGGCTCTTCGGCGGGCAGGAGGGGCTCACGCATCGCTACCGGCTCGTCTCGGGCGGGAAGACCCGGGTCATCAAGACGAAGGAGGTCGGCATCCCGGTGCTGCCCGGCGACGTCTTCCTGATCGAGTCGTCGGGGGGCGGCGGCTGGGGCGATCCGGAGCGGCGCGAGCCCGGCGCCCGCGCGGACGACCTGTCGAGCGGCGTCGTGTCGGAACGCGCCTCGCCCCGGCGCCGCGTCCGCTCCCGCCGGTCCCGCGTCCCCACGGGTAACGGCGGCGACCGGGTGCCCGCTGGATCGCTCGCTCCGGTGGACGCCGCCGGCGCCCGCGCCGCGATCACCGAGGTGAGCACTCCCCGGAATCGAAGCCAGGGCGCGCCCGGGACGGGGGCCTAGCGCGTGTACCGGATCGGGATCGACGTCGGCGGGACGTTCACGGACGTCGTGGCGGTGGACGACGTGGGTCGCGTCACGCTGGCCAAGTCGGCCTCGACGCCGGCCGACCCATCCGTCGGAGTGATGGACGGGCTCGCGCTCCTCGCCGCGTCGCTCGAGCGGGATCTCGCCTCGCTCCTCGACGGGACCGAGCGGATCGTGCACGGGACGACGGTGGCGACGAACGCGCTCCTCGAGCGGAAGGGGGCCCGCGTCGGCATGCTCACGACGGAGGGCCACCGGGACGTCATCGAGATGCGCGAGGGGCTCAAGGAGGATCGCTACAACCTCCGCATGCCGCCGCCCGTGCCGCTCGTCCCCCGCGCGCTCCGGGTCGGGGTGCGGGAGCGCTTGCGGTTCGACGGAGCGGCGGCGGCCCAGCTCGACGGGGCGTCGCTCGAGGCCGGTATCCGCGGGCTGGCGAAGGCCGGCGTCGAGGCAGTGGCGGTCTGCTACCTCCATTCGTACCGCGACGACCGTCACGAGCGGCTGACACGGCAGGCTCTCCTGCGGCTGATGCCGCAGGCCTACGTCACGCTCTCGTCGGAGGTACTGCCCCAGATCAAGGAGTACGAGCGCTTCTGCACGACGGTGGTGAACGCCTACGTGGGGCCGGCGCTCTCCCGATACCTGGAGAGCCTCGGCCATCGGCTCCGGTCCGCCGGGTATCGGGGCGAGGTCTTCGTCATGCAGTCCCACGGCGGGGTGGCGCCGATCGCCGAGTCCGTCCGGCTGGCAGCGGGCGCGGTGCTCTCCGGGCCCGCGGGCGGGATCGCCGGAAGCCGCTACTGCGCGCGCCTCCTCGACGCGGGCAACCTGATCACCTTCGACATGGGCGGCACCAGCACCGATATTGCCCTCCTGGAGGGCGGAGAACCCCACCTGGCCTCGGACAAGAGCGTCGCGGGCAGCAAGGTCGCGCTCCCGAGCATCGACATCCACACGCTCGGCGCGGGGGGCGGCTCGGTGGCGCGGGTGGACCCGGGCGGGATCCTGCACGTGGGACCGGAGAGCGCGGGCGCCGATCCGGGGCCCGCCTGTTACGGGCGCGGCGGCGCCGCGGCGACGGTCACGGACGCCAACGTGGTGCTGGGCTACCTCGACCCCGACAACTTCCTGGGCGGGCGCACCCGCCTGGACGCCGAGGCCGCGCGCCGGGCCGTGGCCGAGGTCGCATCGCGCCTCGGCACGACGCTGGTCGCGGCGGCCGAGGGCATCCACCGGGTCGTCAACACGAACATGGCGGAGGGCATCCGGCTCGTGTCGGTGCGCCGCGGCGCCGACCCGCGGCGGTTCGCGCTCCTCGCCTTCGGCGGGGCGGCCGGCCTGCACGTCACGGAGGTCGCGCGGATGCTCGAGATCACGCGCGTCGTCGTCCCGCGCGTGGCGGCCGTGCTCTCGGCCTGGGGGATGCTGGCGACCGATCTCCGCCACGAGATGGTCCGCACCCACGTGGGCGAGGTCCACCGCGTGGGGGCCGCGCAGTTACGGGCGCTCTTCGCCGAGATGGAGCGCGAGGGACGTGCGCGGCTGGGCGCGGGCTTCCCGGGGCCCGTCGACGTCCGGCGGTCGGTGGACATGCGCTACGGCGAGCAGATCTTCGAGATCCAGGTCTCGCTGGACGCTCTCGACCTGGACGCGCCGGACGTGATGGACGGGATCGTGGCGCGCTTCCACCGGCGGCACGAGGAGCTGTACACGTACAGCGCGCCGGATCAGGACGTGGTCCTGGTCAACGCCCGCCTCGCCGTCGTCGGCGTGCTGCCGGCGCTTCCCGGCGAGCCCGTGCGGGACGCCACGGGGGCGGTGGGATCGCCACGGAGCCGCCGTGTCTACCTGGGCCGGTGGCTCGAGGTGCCGGTGCACGATCTCGACGCGCTGCCGGGCAATGCCGAGCTGAAGGGCCCCGCGGTCTTCGACTCGGCGACGACCACGGTCGTCGTCCGCGACGGGGAGCGTGCGCTCGTCACCCCGCACGGCTGGCTCGACATCCGGCTCGCCTGAGCGGGCAACGACACCACGTACCGAGGGGGCGGCGGGGCGCGGGCGGTCCAGTCGCGTGAGTCGGGCGGACGCCGCGCGCGGCAACGAAACCACGTACCGAGGGGGCGGCGGGGCGCGGGCGTGGCGAAGCCCGGGTGCCCACGCCCTGATGAAAGAGGCCCAGCATGGAATCAGCTCCCGGAACCGCCCACGCGGCGTTCGAAGTACTGCCGATCGGCAGGCGCGTCACCGTCAGCAAGACGGTCGGCGAGACCGACCTCTACCTCTTCGCCGGCATCTCGGGGGACTTCGCGCCGCTCCACGTCGACGAGGACTACATGCGCGGGACGCCGTACGGCCGGCGCATCGCCCACGGAGCGCTGATGCTCGCCTACATGTCCCGCGCCTCGTCGGAGATGGCGGCCGGCCTCCCGGGCACGATCGTCTCGTACGGCTACGACCGGGTCCGCTTCCCGAAGCCGGTCTTCATCGGCGATACCGTGACCGTGGCCTACGAGATCGCCGAGCACGACGTCGCCGCGGGGAAGATCTCCTCGCGGGTGACCTGCGCGAACCAGCGCGGCGAGGTGGTGGCCGCCGCGACGCACATCCTCAAGATCGTCGCGTGACGACAGCCGGGCCGCAGACCCAGACGGCGCCTCTCGCGGTCCTCGACGGCGTCCGGGTGCTCAGCTTCACCCAGTTCCTCCTCGGCCCGTCGGGCGTGCAGTTCCTCGCCGACCTCGGGGCGGACGTGATCAAGATCGAGCCGCCGGGCGGGAAGCTCTGGGAACGGAACTGGTCGGGCAGCGATCTGTACCTGAACGGGGTGAGCGCCTTCTTCCTCTCCGCGCACCGAAACCAGCGCAGCCTGACCCTCGATCTCAAGCGGCCGGAAGGGCAGGCGGTCGCCCGCCGGCTGATCGAGGGCGCCGACGTCCTCGTCCAGAACTTCCGTCCCGGAGTGATGGCGCGCCTCGGCCTCGACGACGCGACGGCGAGGGCGCTCAACCCGCGGCTGATCTACGTCTCGGCGTCCGGCTATGGTGAGTCGAGCCCGTACCGGGATCGCCCGGGGCAGGATCTGCTGCTCCAGGCCGTCTCGGGTCTGGCGTCGATCTCCGGGCGGGCCGGCCAGCCGCCGACACCGGTCGGCACGGCCGTCGTCGACCAGCACGGCGCGGCGCTCCTGGCGCTCGGCGTGCTCGCGGGGCTCCTGGAGCGCGGCCGGACGGGACGCGGGCTCCACATCGAGGTCAGCATGCTCCGGGCCGCCCTCGATCTCCAGCTCGAGATCGTGACGTACGCGCTCAACGGGGCGCGGATGCGGAAGAGCCCGACGAGCCTCGCCAGCATGTTCCATCCCGGTCCGTACGGGGTGTACGAGACCACGGACGGACACCTCGTTCTCTCGATGTCACCTCTGCCCGCGCTCCAGAAGGCGCTCGACCTTCCTGCCCTGGCGCCGTACGCGACCGTGGCCTACAACTTCGAAGCCCGCGAGGAGATCGCTCGCCTGCTCGAGCCCGTCATGCGGGCGCGGACGACGGCGGAGTGGATCGCGCGCCTCGAACCGCATGGCGTGTGGGCGGCACCCGTCCTGGACCACGCCGAGGCGTTCGCGGACCCGGCATTCCAGGCGGCTGACGCGGTCGAGGAGATCACCCATCCGGTGGCCGGCCCGGTGCGTTTGCTGCGCTTCCCGCTCGAGTTCTCCACCGGGCGCGCCACCGTGCGGCGGCCGCCGCCCATGCCGGGCGAGCAGGCGGAGGAGATCCTCGGCGAGATCGGCTACACCCCTGACGAGATCCAGCGGCTCCGCGACGAGGGGGTGGTGTAGCGCTGGGCACGGCGGGGCGCATCGGGTGGTGGCGGTGGGAGGAATTGAACCTCCGACACGGGGCTTATGAGACCCCTGCTCTGGCCGCTGAGCTACACCGCCAAATTCGAAATAGACACGAAAAGGCGTTTTGCTATAATCCCGCTTGACTCAAGCCAACAGTAACGATCCTCACTACGCAAGTCAAGCCAAGCGCGGACAAAACGGACGTGGCCCGGGAGGATTTCAGCGTGAGAAACGAACTGTTTTCGACGAGCGACACCGAGGAGAACGACCTCGATGGCGTCGGCAAGGATGACGCCGGCGAAGAGGAAGACGAGGAAGAGGACGACGAGGACAGCGACGACGAGTTCGATGACGACCTCGACGAGGACGATCTGGAGGACGAGGAGGACGACGACGACGACGACGACGACGAGGACAGCGATGAAGAGTAGTTAACCCCGCATCCCGAGGAGCTCGCCATGACGCTGTTCAGCGGAGACGGAGTGCTGTTCCTCCTGAGGTGGTTTCACTTCCTGGCCGGTATCACCTGGATCGGCATCCTGTACTACTTCAACTTCGTGCAGACCCCGTTCTTCGCGACCGCAGAGCCGGCCGTCCGCTCCGGAATGATCGCCGGCAGCCTCGTCGGACGGGCGCTCTGGTGGTTCCGGTGGGGCGCCATGTTCACCTTCATCACGGGCTGGCTCATCATCCTCGACCGGATGGGCCGCATGGGCCCCGGGAACTTCTTCGACCAGTCGTACGGGTGGGCGATCTTCACGGGCGGCACGCTTGGCTCGATCATGTGGGCCAACGTCTGGTTCGTGATCTGGCCGGCGCAGAAGGTCGTGATCGCGTCCGCCACGCAGGTCTCGAAGGGCGGCCAGGCGATCCCGGACGCGGCGGCGCGCGGACAGCGGGCGGGCTTCGCCTCCCGGACCAACACGCTCTTCTCGATCCCGATGCTCTTCTTCATGGGCGCGGCGAGCCATCTGTCGCTCTTCCAGGCGGCCACGGCGGGGGCCAAGGTCGCGATGCTCGTGATCGGCGGCCTGATCATCCTCGCCGTCGAGCTGAACGCGCTGGTCGGCAAACCCACCGGCGCCGGGAAGACCCTCCTGTCAACGTTGCGGGGAACCTTCTGGGGCGGCTTCATCCTGACCTTCATTCTCTTCGTGCTCTTCCTAGTGCTCTTCCAGCAATCCGCGTGAGGCGCTCCGCGGGCTTCGCCGGGGCCCGGCTGCGAGTCGCAGCCGGGCCGTCGCCTCCGGTCACCTGTCCGACAGGAACGCGGCGAGGTCGGCGATCGAGGCGGCGAGCTGCGGCATCGGCTGCATGAGCCGGGAGGTGCGCTTCGGCGTGTAGCCCGGCGGATAGTCCCCGCGCACGAGCCTCGCCTCGAGGAGCTCGCGCGACGCCCCCTTGATCGGCGGCCCAACCGGCCCGGCCTGCGCGGGGCTGCTCGCGTGGCACGCGGTGCACTGCGCCAGGTAGACCGCCTCGCCCCGCCTCGCCGCGTCGCCCGCCGGTGGGGCCTGGCCGCAGCCCGCGAGTGGCAGCCCGATCAGGACCACGAGGGCGATTCGCACAGATCCTCCGCCAGGCTGGCCTTCGTCTCGTCCGTGAGCCGGGTGCGCCCCTGCTCGTTCGGGTGGTCCACGATCAGCCAGACCGGGGCCTCGCCAAAGGTCCGGCGGGCCGCCTCCGGGAGGGGGAAGCGCACGAAGTGCACGGCGCTGATCTTGCCGCGCTCCTCGTCCGAGTGGCCGGCCTCGAACACGCCCGGGACCAGGCGGGGGCCCACCTGCATCCGGACGTAGCCGCGCACGTCGATGCCCATCAGCTTGTCGAGAACGGGCTGGACCTCCCGCTTGTCCTCGATCTCGATCAGCATCGTCGCGGACAGCTCGCCGGGGCCGGGCAGGAGCGCGTTGTAGACCTCGACCTCCTCGGCGATCTTCGCGGGGTCCACGATGCGCTCGACCCGGCACATCTCCTGGATCTGGAACAGCACCGTGTCCCGGTTCTCGAACACGAAGGACAGGTAGCGTCCGACCGGGACGCGCCGCCGCCGCTTCAGCTCGATCACCCGGTCCCGGAACGCGGACCGGAGCTTCTCGTACTCGTAGAGGTTCAGGACCTCCGAACGGTCAATCGGCTTCAAGTCCGTACGCCTCGGCGAGGATCTGGATGGGATGGCTCGGCGCGACGCCAGTTCCCCGCGCGATCTGCAGCGCCGCGAGCGGGCAGTCGGTCGCGGTGCGCGTCGCCCCTGACGCGCCGATCGCGTCGAAGAGCGGCCTGGCGACCTTCAGCGACAGCTCGTAGTACTCCTTCTTGAATCCCCAGGTGCCGTCCACGGCGGAGCACTTCTCGATGACCGTGACGCGGGCACC
>CAZWXA010000100.1:7716-10886 GCA_964637755.1 uncultured bacterium
GCACCCGGGAGCGCGCGGAGGACGTCGGCGGACTTCGTGCCGATGTTCTGCGCCCGCAGGTGACACGGGACGTGGTACGCGATCGTGCCCGCCGGCTTCACGAAGGTCGTGTCGAGCCGGCCCTCGACCTTTAGGCGGGCCAGGAACTCGAAGAGGTCGCGCGTGCGCGACGCCACCAGCTTGGCGTCCTCGGAGCCGTCGAGCCACGGGTACTCCTGCTTGAGCATGTACCCGCAGGTCGGGCCCAGGGCCACGATCTCCCGTCCCTCCCGGGCGGCGGCGGCCAGGGTCCGGACGTTTTCCCGGATCAGCGCCCGTGCCTCGTCCATCGCCCCGCCGTCGAGATACGGCATCCCGCAGCAGCGCTGCGGCGGCAACGAGACGTCGACACCGTTCCGCTCCAGGACACGCACGGCCGCCCGACCGATCGCGGGCTCGTTGTACTCGACGGTGCAGGTCGCGAACAGGGCGATTCTTGGAGCGGCGGGCACCCCGGCTCGCGCCACGCCCGCCGCCGCGCGCGACTCGCCCCCGAGGGCGGGGGCCTTCCGGGGTGGGGTCACGCCCGCTCCATCCGCGACGCCGGCGGGTGACTGTGCGGCCTCTGCCGTCGCCGGGGAGGCCAGGGTCGCGGCCGCGCCACCTCTGCTGGGGCCAGCCGCTCGACCACTGGCGGGCCCGGCGTGCGTGCGGAACCACCGGCTGAACGTCTGGCGGTGGAACTTCGGGAGGTTGCGATCCTTGTGGATCCCGGCGACCGCCTGCATGAAGGCGCGATGGACGGCCAGCTCGTTCGCCCAGTTCGACAGCGGCGCGGTCAGGCTCCCCAGCTTCCCCACCAGGTCCGTGTTGCCGAGCAGGCGGTCCTGCAGGCTCACGCCCGTTCGCCGGACCTCGGCCGCGCGGGCGCGCAGCAACAGCCGCGGGAAGTCCACCTGCCAGCGATGGGGCGGCGTGTAGGGGCAATGGTTGTAACAAAGCTTGCACTGGTAGCAGAGATCGACGACCTCCTTGACGGCCGCGGCCGGAAGCTTCCCGACGTCGCCGTCGACCGCGTCCGCGTCGATCCGCTCGAACATGACCTTGAACGACGGGCACAGCCCCAGGCATCGCCGGCAGCCGGCGCAGATGTCGTACACGCGGCGGAGCTCCGCATCGACCCTCTGCGGGTCCCAGAACTCCGCCGCGCCGAGGTCGAGCATCAGATCGCTTCCGCGGGCTCTTTACCGGCGATCTGGGTGAGCCCCTTGTTGAACCGTCCGGCGTGGGATTTCTCGGCCTTTGCGAGCGTCTCGAACCACTCGGCCAGCTCGGCGTACCCCTCCTCGCGCGCGGTCCTGGCCATCCCGGGGTACATCTGCGTGTACTCGTACGTCTCGCCCTCCACCGCGGACCGGAGATTGGCCTCCGTCTTCCCGAACGGGACACCCGTGACCGGATCCCCGACCTCCTTCAGGAAGTCGAGGTGGCCGAACGCGTGGCCCGTCTCGGCGTCGGCCGTGTCCTTGAACAGCCCCGCCATGTCCGGGAACCCTTCGATGTCGGCGACGCGCGCGAAGTAGAGGTACCGCCGGTTCGCCTGCGACTCGCCGGCGAAGGCGTCCTTCAGGTTCCCGTGGCTCTTGCTTCCCTCGAGGCCCTTGCCTGCCATGCTGTCCTCCTCCGTGTATGTGGTGAGCTGCAATCGGTACAGGTGCCGGAGAACTCGATGCGGTGCCGCAGCACTTCGAAGCCCGTCCGCGCCGACACCCGGCGATGGAGGGCCCGGTCCACCGGCTCGGCCAGATCGAATACCCGCCCGCACGCGGCGCACGTGAAGTGATGGTGCTCGGTGAGGTTGCCATCGAACCGGCTCCCGCCCGGCTCGGGCCGCTCGACGAGGAGCCCCGCCTCGACCAGCACGCGCAGGTTGCGGTAGACGGTGCCGAGACTCACGCGCGGGAGTGTGCGCCGGACCCGCTGGAAGACCCACTCGGCGGCCGGGTGCGAGTCCGTGGCGCGGACCGTCTCCAGGATGATCCGCCGCGCCCGCGTCTCCCGGAGCCCGCGCGCCCCCAGCGCCGTGCCGGGCTCGACGGACTTCTGGCGGGGCTCGAGGTCCCTGGGGCCCCGCCGGACTGACTTTCTGGGAATGGTTCTCATTACTATGAGATCACCATACCGGCCCGGGCCGGACCTGTCAACACCTCCCCGTCATCCTGGCGCGGTCCGCGCGACTGGCCGGGGCCGGCCCCGACACTCCCCCTTTCCCTCGCTCTTCCCAGGCTTGACAGAGCCGGCCGGCATGGGACAGACTCGGCGGCGATTCTCGAACTGCGGAGGCCGACCGTGACCGGAGCTCCCGTCCTGAGTCGGCTCGCCGACTTGCCGGACGACGTGCCATGACCGACCCCTTGCGGCTGTTTCGCCTCGATGGCGATACGGCGATCGTCACCGGCGGAGCCAACGGTATCGGCCTCGCGCTGAGCCGGGCTCTCGCCCAGGTCGGCGCCCACGTCGCGATCGTCGACCTGGACGAGGAGGGCGCCCGATCGGCGGCCGACACCATCATGCGGGAGGGCGGCCGTGCCGAGGGGCGCCGTCTCGACGTGACCGACGAGACCGAGATCGACCGGGTGTTCGCGGAGATCTCGGAGGCTCGCGGGAGGCTCGACGTCCTCGTCAACAACGCCGGCGTCGCCCTCCGGCGGCCGAGCACGGACCTCTCGCTCCGCGACTGGAACACGGTCGTGGCCGTCAACATGACCGGCGTGTTCCTCTGCGCCCGCGCCGCGGCCCGGCACATGATGGGACGAGGAGGTCGCATCGTCAACATGGCCTCCATCATGGGGCTCTCGGGCGGCGGCCTCTATCCGAACATCTCCTACCAGACGACCAAGGGCGCGGTCGTCAACATGACGCGCGCCCTGTCGGTGGAATGGGCGGGCGCCGGGATCCGGGTCAACGCCGTGGCCCCGACGTGGGTCAGGACGCGGCTCGTCGAGGGCCTGCTGGCGGATCCGGAGCTGGTGGCGAGGATGACGGCCATGATGCCACTCGGCCGGATCGCCGAACCCGAGGACATCGTGGGGGCTGTCCTCTTCCTGTCGAGCCGCGCCTCCGCGATGGTGACCGGGCACACGTTGCCGGTCGATGGCGGCTTCCTCGCCCAGTAGCGCGGGGCGCTGAAA
>CAZWXA010000101.1:0-7671 GCA_964637755.1 uncultured bacterium
GTAGGAGGTGCTCCGGAAGAGGAGCGTGAAGTTCTTGAGGGTCGGCGGGAGGTGGAACCAGAACGGCACGGTGTCCATCCGGTACAGGTCGGGCTCCTGCTTGAGCGCCGTGATCAGCATCCAGAAGACCGGGAAGACCGCGATGACGAGAAACGGCGTCAGGCCTGCGTAGATGAAGAGATGCCGGCGCGCCGCGCGCTGCCGCACGGACCTCACCACTCCCGCCTCCGCGTCCGCCCTCGCCTCCGCGAGGGCCGGCGGCGGCGCCCGCGGGAAACCAGCCCGCTCACCATTCCCGCCTCTTGAGGTTCCGGAGGAGCAGGATCATGGCGGGGAGCAGCAGCGGGAAGAGGAAGAGCGAGATCGCGGCGCCGCGGCCGAGCGCCCCCGCCTTGATGCCGACCTGGTAGGCCAGCGTCGGGAGGATCTCGGTCGCGCCGTCGGGCCCGCCGTTGGTGAGGAGGTAGACGATGCTCAGGTCGGACAGTGTGAACACGGTGTCGAAGAGCCCGCCGACGAAGAGGATCGGCGCGATCATCGGCACGATCACCTTGCGGAAGCGCTGGATGAAGCTCGCACCGTCGACCTTCGCGGCGTCGATCACCTCGGGCGGCACCGACGTGAGGCCCGCCATGAGCACGATCGCGCCGAAGGGAAAGCTCCGCCAGACGTTCACGAAGATCACGGACGCGAGCGCCAGCCAGGGCTGGCCGAGCCAGACGGGCCAGCCGGCGCTCCCGTACTTGCCGATCAGGTTGAGGTGGCTCAGCGCCCAGTTGATGACGCTGAACTGGGAGTCGAACATCCACTTCCACCCGAGCGTGCTCACGGCGATCGGGATGGTGAAGGGCATGAGGACGAGCGCCCGGACGATCTTCCTGCCCCGGAACGGCTGCATCAGGAGGAAGGCGAGCGTCGTTCCGAGGAGCCCCTTGCAGATGCCCGCGCCCACGGTGAAGAGCAGGGTGTTGCGGAGCGAGGTCCAGAAGGCCGAGCTCTGGAGGGCGGCCTGGAAGTTGGCGAGGCCGACGAACCGAGCGACCGGATCGCCCACGCTCGCGTCGCTCATCGCGAGGTAGATGGAGAAGAGGAACGGGACGCCCACCAGGAGGCCGACGTACAGGACGGCGGGCGTGAGCAGGCTGTAGCCGAACAGGTACCGCCGCGCGGTGGTGCTGCGCCACCACCGGGCCGCCCCCGCCTGTGCGGGGACGCCGATGACGGCCGACACGCTCTCGTCCCGTTCCCCGCGCGCGGACAGGTTCGCCATCTGTTCAGGCAGCCTTGTACTTCGCGTAGACCCGGCGGATCTCGCCGACCCCCCAGTTCACGGCGTCGTCGACGTTGGCGCCGCGGGCGACGCGCGTGAACATGTCGGGGATGATGAACGTCGTCACGACCTCCTGGGCCGCCGGCGTCATCGGCCCCGGGTAGCCGAAGAAGGCCGTCATCCGGTCGATGTCCTGCAGCGTGTTGAGCTTGCTGTCCTGGCCGATGACCGGCATCGGCTTCTTGTACTGGGCGCGGAGGAACGGCATGTTGAAGCCGCGGCTCGCCGTCATCGCCTCGGCCTGGTGGTCACCGAGGTACGCCACGAACTCCTTGGCCGCCGCGACGTTCTTCGAGAACTTCCACGCGGCCCACACCCCGGGCTCGCCGACGTTCTTCCGCTCGCCGCCGGGGCCGGCGGCCTCGGGAATCACGTAGGTGTTCCTGTACACCTCGGGATTCGTGTCCTGGGTGGTCCGGTAGGCGGAGATGGCGTCGTGGATCCAGCAGCCGACGCCCGAGGCGAGGTACCGGTTGTCCGACGCGTCGTCCCAGGAGAAGACCTCCGGCGTCATCCCTTCCTCGTAGAGCGCCTTCGCGAACCGGAGCGCCTCGCGGGTCTCCTTCGAGTCGAGCAGGATCTGCTGGCCCGACGGGTCGGTCTCCCTGGCGCCGAAGCAGTAGAGCACGGCTCGCCAGTTGTGGTTGCCGTCGTTGCAGTGAGAGAACTGCATGCCCGTCGGGTGCCCCTTGGCCTTGAGCGCCCGGGCCGCGACCCGGAGCTTCTCCCAGGTGTCCGGCGCCGCGAGGTTCGCCTGGTCGAAGAGGTCCTTTCGCCAGAGCACGGGAATCGGGACGAAGTAGTCGGGCACGGCGTACCAGGCGCCGCCGACCTGGGCGGCGCTCTTCGCGGCCTCCATCCAGCCGCCGTACTTCTTGCCCAGGAGCTCGGCGACGTCGTTCATCTCGACGAGGTTCTTGTAGTAGTGCCCCGTGAGGATCTGGGCCAGGAAGTGGATCAGGTCGTGGCCCGCGCCCGCCGCGAACTCGGCGGCGTACCGCGCGGGCACCTCCGCGATCGGCATGTGGTCGACGAGCACCTTGACCCCGTTCTTCTGCCCCCAGTCCCGGGCGAACTGGTCGAACCACTGGTCGTAGGCCGGGACGAAGTGACTCCACAGGAGGATCCGGAGGGTCGTCCCGCGGATCTGGGCGGGCGCCTGGCGCGCCGTGAGCATCGTCGCGAGAGAGGTCCCGGCCAGGGTAATTCCGGAAGCTCGGATGAAGGCGCGTCGGGTCAGACCATGCATGGCAGTATCCCTCCGGCAGGTTCGAATGTGTTCGTCAGGGCAGGTCTCCCGCCGGGGCAAGCTGGCTGGCCGGCGCCGGGGTCCCGTCGGATGAAGTCACCGAAACCTCGCCATCGTCACCGGAGGATAGGCTCCAGTCGATCGGCCGGACGGGCGCACCGAGTCCCCGGACGGGCACACCGGTTCCGAGGTCCGGTCAGCGGGGGGTCGGGTTGACTCGCCCCGCACGGAGGCCGCCGCGTCGACTCCATTCGCGGGTGCACGCTACACTCCCGCGCGTGCCGCTGTCAACGCCGATGCGGGCGCGGCCCGGTCCGGCATCGACCCGCTGGCCGACCCCCGCCAGCGTCGCGCCCCATTCCCCGAGCTGGCGGGGTCACGAGCGCTTCTCGTACACGCCGGGTGGCATGACCCGGTAGAGCCTGACGGGCACGGTCACGGCCGTCTCGCCGAGGTCCTCGAGCGCGAAGTGATGGCGCATGCGGTCGGCCGTCACCGGCCCCGCGACGATCTCTCCGGGCTCGGCCGATGCCGCCAGCACCGCCGCAATCCGCGTGACCGACCCCGCGGCGTAGGTGGTCCGCCGCTGGGCGGCCGCTGACCCGGGCCTGCCGCCGGCCACGATCGCGTCCCCCGTCTCGATCCCCATCCGGGGCTTGATGCGGGGGAAGACGCCCGCGTACTCCTCGTTGAGCGCCCGCGCCCGCCGGCGGATCGCGACGGCGGCGCGGGTGGCGCTCAAGGCGTGGTCCGTTTCCGCCGCGTCCGGGGCGAAGATCAGCGTGAGACCCGTGCCCGCCGGCTCGCCTGGTTCGCCGTGGTTCGCCCGTGCGATCTCCACGAAGCTCGAGAAGTACATCTGCACGAGCTGGCCGAGTTTCTTCGGGTCGAGCTGCTCGCCGAGAGCCTCGTGGTCGACGACCTCGAGTGAGAGGACCGTCAGCTCGACGGCCCTCCGCTCGACCTCGGCCGTCCTCGGCTCTCGCTCGATCAGTTCGGGAGGCGCCTCGGCGACCGGCCGGCCGGGGCCGGATGCCGCTGGATCGAGCTGCCGATGCCCCTCCTGGGGCTGCCGTTCCTGCGGCGGCTCCGGCCACGGAGGCACCGCCACCTCGCCCGGCGGCTCTGGCCGTTGCGGCGACTCCCGCGGCTCGTGGAGGAACGGATCCCGCGTGACCGCGCTCCCCGGGTGCTGCGGACCCTCCCGCTCGCGCAACGCCCGCGCGAGCTCGGCGCTCTTCCTCTCGAGATCGTCCTGCGCCTGGCCCAGGCGAGCAGCGATCTCGTTGACGGCCGCCCCGATCTGTCCGATCTCGTCCGCGGGGAACGCCGGCGCGCGGACCTCGAGGCCGCCCTCACGCACGCGCTTCACGGCCTCGGTCAGCGCGGTGATCCGGCGCCCGGTCCCGCGCGTGACGAGCGCCGAGACCATCGCCCCCAGGAACACGATGCCCGTCGCCGCCGCGCCCGCGGCCAGGAGATTGCGGGAACGTGCGGCGCCGGCGCTGTCGGCGGACATCCGCAGGAGCACGGCCCCGATGAGCCGGTCCCCGGAGTCGTCGACGACGGGCGCCACCGCGGTGAGGACGCGGCCGGCCAGGTACGCGGAGGGCAGCCGCCGCCGAATGGCCTCCCGCAGGCGATCCAGATCGGTCTCGTCCGGTTCCGGGACGGGTGCTGCGCCGGAGGCATCCGCGGCGGCCACGACCACGCCGTTCTTGTCGACGACGTGGATGCGCAGCACGACCCCCTGGGCGAGCCCGGTGACCAGCCGTCCGAGACCGAGCCCCTCGCCCACCTGCTGCAGGAGGTCGGCGCTCGTACCGACCTGCACGATGCGTGGTTTGTCGATCCCCGCCACGGCGGCGTACTTGTGGACCAGTCCGTCGGCCTCCCGCCGGCCGGCCTCCTGGACCACCGAGCGCTTGGCGCCGGTCAGGAGCGGCCAGAAGATGTGGGCCTTTGGCTGCGCCGCCGGATCCGGGCTGAAGGTAAAGTCGATCTCGGCGGCACTCCGGAGGTAGGCGTGGCCCTTCTCGTCCGTGATCCAGAACTCGCTGCGGCCCGGGCCATCGGCGATGGCTCGCAGGCGAGCGTTGATCTGCTCGGGGGGCAGGCCGGCGCGCTCGGCGACCGCGACGAGGTGCGCGGCGATCGTCGCCTGGGCGAGCATCTGCTCGCCGATCGCCGTCTCGACAGTGGCCGTGACCTGGTCGGCGGCGCTCACGCTGCGGGCCAGCACGCCCGCGACCAGCTTCCCGGTTTCCTCCGTCTCGGCGACAAGGGCCCGGCGCTCGGCCAGGACGAGAACTCCCGCCGTCGCGGCGATGCCCGCGACGAGAGTCGGGACCACGATCAGAAGCGTTCGCGTCCGAAGAGCCATACGGCGTCACCCTTCCTCGGGGCACCCGGCAGGCCGCTGAAAAGGGGCCGTCTGCGGCGTCGGCTCGGTCGCTCCTCGCGGCGACATGCGATCCACCGGGGCCACGCCTCGGCGGAGCCGGAGCTCGAGCTGCGGCCGCCGGGCATCTGGCCATTTCTCGAGCGGCCTGCGCGTTCTTCAGCGTCCTGCCAGGGGCGGGCGCGGCAGGCGGCCGCAGGCCCCAAGGCTGCCACAGGCACGGGTGGAGCGGAAGAGTGTTATGGTTTCGCGATGAGCCGCGCGGCCGTGCTGCTGATCGGATCCGTTCTGGCCATCGGCGTCGTGGCCGCGCTCGTCGCCCGGGCCGTGGAGGAGACCCCGCCCCCCCCGGGAGCTTCGCTCGGCGAGCGGGTCTACTACCGCTATTGCGCCGACTGCCACGGTCCCGATGGACGTGGCTCCTGGCGCGCGACTCTCTTCCTGATCCGGCCCGGCGACCTCACGGACTCGGCGTGGATGCGGGCCAGCTCCGACGCCTATCTCCGCGAGCTGATCAAGCACGGCGGGTCGCCGCTTGGCAAGCCGGGCATGCCTGGCTTCGGCTTCCACCTGGACGACCGCCAGATCGACGCGGTCCTCGCCCACGTGCGGACCCTCGGTCGCTGATCGTCAGCGCGCCGGTTCAGAGTAGCGCGCGGCCCTTCGAGCTGAGCGGCTCCGCCGCGAGGCGAGACCCGAGTCGATCGCGACGACTGAGGCGTATTCCCATACGCCGCAGGGAGGAGCGACCGAGCCAACGCCGCCGATGGGGTCGTCTCAGCGGTCGGCGAGGCGGGAGCGGAGGACGCGTCGGAGAAGCTTCCCCGTCCCCGGCCCCGCCGGGCCGGGCGCCCGTGGCAACTGGTCGACGAACTCGACCTCGCGGGGCAACTTGTACACCGCGATCTCGCGGCGGCAGAAGTCGATCAACTCGTGCTCGAGATCGGCGGAAGGCGCGACGCCGGCCGCCAGCGCGACGTAGGCGCGGGTGTTCTGCCCGCGGACGGGATCGGGAACGCCGATCACGCCGGCGTCGGCGACGGCGGGGTGCTTCCTGAGGGCGTCCTCGATCTCCTCCGGCCCGATACGGTACCCGGACGACTTGATGAGATCGTCCTCGCGGGAGAGGAACGAGACGTACCCATCCTCGTCCAGGGTCACGAAGTCCCCGGCGCGCGACCAGCCGTTCCAGACGGCCGCCCGCTGCCGCTCGGTGTCACGCCAGTAGAGGGTGCCCGTCGGGCCGCGGGCGATGAGCAGGCCGACCTCGCCCGGCTTGCACTCCCTTCCGTCCTCGGTCACGACCTTGATCTCGTAGCCTGGCACGGCGGGCCCGATCGCCCCGGGCTTGACCCGGCGCGTGACCGCGGAGGAGATGAACACGTACATCATCTCGGTCGTCCCCAGGCCCTCGAAGATCTCCAGCCCGAACATCTCCTTCCAGGCCTCGTAGGTCCGGGCCGTGAGCGATTCACCGCCGCCCGTACAGAGGCGGACGGACGACAGGTCGTAGCGCTTGGCCGCCTCGGGCACCTGCATCATCTTGCGGTAGGCGGTCGGCAGGATCGAGACGACGGTGATCCGGTGCTTCTGGATCTGCTCGAACATCCCCTCCGGCGTGAACCGCGGCAGCAGCGAGGCCGCCGCTCCGAAGCGGAACGGGATGACCGCCTGGGTCGAGTAGCCGGCGGCCAGCGACAGCGGCGCCGGCCCGCCGATCACGTCGTCCTCGGTCACCCGCCAGCCGTACCTGCCGAAGGTGTCCGGCACCGTCAGCGCCTCTTCCATGAAGTGGACGGTGCCCTTGGGCAGGCCCGTCGTCCCCGAGGTGAACAGGAGCACCGAGACGGCCAGGCGGTCCCGCCGGACCGGCTCGAGGTGCGTCGAGCCCCGGGCGATCAGCTCGCCGTACGGGACGTAGCCCCGCGCGGCCACGTCGGCCGGGTCGCCGCCGATGACGACGATGCGCTCGACCGTCCGGAGCTCGGGCCGCGCCTTCTCCACGTCCTCGAGGAGCGGAGCCGCCACGATCAGCGCCGTCGCCTGGGTGCTGTTGGCGATGTGCGCGATCTCGGCCGGCGAGAACAGGGGCGAGGTCGGTACGATGACAGCGCCGATCTTGATCGTCGCGAAGACGGAGACGAGCGCCGGCGGGATCGACGGCGCCCGCAGGAGCACCCGGTCCTCCTCGCCGATCCCGAGCCCCTGCAGCGCCGACCCGACCTTGTTGATCGACGCCTGGAGCGCGCGGTACGTGATCTTCTGGTCCTCGAAGAGGATCGCCACGCGATCGCCGCGGCCCTCGGCCACGTGCCGGTCGATCAGCTCCTCGGTTGCGTTCAGCCGGTCCGGGTAGAGCCGGTGCTCCGGCAGCGTGTAGATCCGCTCCGGCCAGAGATCTCGCGGCGGGAGGTATTCGGCGGGGATCCGACCCACCGGCTGTCTACTCCAGATAGGGATCGGGCCTGATACTTCTGCGCTCCTTCGCCGCCCGCAGGTCCTCCGCCGAGACGACCCAGCTGCGGAAGCAGCCTTCCCTGACGAACCCCAAAGCCGTGTCGTGGGCGCTGCCGAACGTCAGGGCGAGCAGGGCGGCCGAGAACGTCGTGCCGACCGCGCACATCACAGCCTGGCCGGGGACGTGGAAGACGTTGACGGCGGCCGCGCCGACCCGGTAGGCGGCCGGCATCT
>CAZWXA010000101.1:7771-10735 GCA_964637755.1 uncultured bacterium
CCACCAGGGCGACACGGACCAGCCGATCCGCATTCCTCATACGACGCCTCCCGCCTTGAGCGCCTCGAGCCGCGAGCGCCCGAGACCGAGGTACTTCAAATAGACCAGCTCGTTGTCGGCACCGACCGGGCGGCACGCCCACTTGATCCGGGGCGGCGTGCGGGACATCTTCCACGGCGGGGCCTGCAGCAACAGCTCGCCGTACTCGGGATCCTCCACCTTCTCGAAGACGCCGCGCTCCCACCAGTGCGACTCCTCCAGGACCTGGGCCGGCGTGTTCAGCCGCGCGGTCGCCACCGTGCCCGGGCCGCGCTTGTTGTTCATGTAGTCCTGGAAGCGGTCGAAGATCTCCCCGGACGTGAGGTCCTTCGACCACGCCTCCAGCTCCCCGTAGACGCCGGCCGCCTCGCTGATGCGGGCCTTCGGCGAAGGGAACCGCTCCTTCAGCTCGGGGCGTCCCATGATGTTGGTGAGCCCGGTCCAGTTGACGTCGGAGAACCCCGCGACGAACGCGTAGGAGTCCGTCGTCTTCACGAGCGTGTACGGGAACACCTGGATGTGCAGCGCGCCGACGCGCTCCTGGACGCGCTGGGCCGCGTGATACCAGTGAACCGCGGCGTCGCTGAAGCGCATGTACGCCTCCGCCGGCGTCAGGTCGATGAACTGGCCGCGGCCCGTTCGGCCTCGATGGGCCAGAGCCGCGAGGACGGCCAGCGAGCCGAAACCGCCGCCGACATACCAGCCCATCCAGTTCCCCTGTTTCGTCGGCACGGCCGACTCCGCCGGCCCCCTTCCCGCGGGCTCCCCGGTGACGTAGACCACACCCGAGAGCGCTTGGCCCGTGATGTCGTGATCCGGCATCCGTTCGGTCGCCCGCGGGCCGAACTGGCCGTGGGTCGAGACCGCCAGGTAGATGAGCGCGGGGTTGACGATGGCCAGCTGACGGTAGCCGATGCCCCAGGCGTCCATCTGCCCGGCGAGCTCGCTCTCGATCACGACGTCCACGTGCCGCGCCAGCCTGGCGAAGAGCACCCGGCCTTCCTCGGACTCCAGGTTGAGGGTGATGTGCCGCTTGTTGCGCCCCTCGACGAGATACGGAAGCCCGGTCCCCCTGTGCCTGAGCGCCTCCGGCGAGAAGAGCCGGGCAACGTCGCCGCCGGGAGGCTCGACCCGGACCACCTCGGCCCCGAACTCGGCGAGGATCGACGACGCGAACAGCGCGGCGAAGTTGCCACGCGAGCAGTCGAGCACGCGGAGGTCCGCCAGCGCCTCCGGTTTCTCGTGCGCGTGCTTCGGGTCCGTCAGCTCTCGCGCGTACTCCGCCCACGGGGTGATCGACTGCATTAAACGCGCCCTTTGTCGGGGGTCCAGTCGGCCGGGGGGCGGGCGCCGGGGATCTCGGCCCACTGGCCGATGACCTTCTGGTCGGTCATCTCCTGGATCCGGGTCGGGGACAGGCCGAGGAGGCGGGTGAAGACCTCGTGGTTGTGCCAGCCAACGGGCTTGGCCGACCACTTGATCCGCGCGGGCGTCTCGGAAAGCTTTGGGCCAGGACCGTGCTCGACCATCCGGCCGTAGAGGGGGTCCTCGTACTCCCAGACGCTGCCCCGCGTCCGGAGGTGCTCGTCCTCGTACTTGTCCCGCGCGGTGGCGACCCTCGCGGCGGCGAAGCCGTGCTTCACCGCGGCCGCCTCCACCTCGGCCCGCGCGATCTTCAGGGCCCAGGCGCGGACGCGGTCGAGCACCAGCGCGGCGTGCCCCGGATTCTGGCGGGCCTCGATCGTCCCGAACCGAGGATCGGCCGCCAGAGCCGGATCACCGATCGCCTCGCAGAGGCCCGAGAACTCCCTGTCCGTGCCGGCGGCGAGCGCCACGTACCCGTCCCGGCACTCGATGATGTCGGCCACCCCGATGGTCTCGTCGCGGTTGCCGGCCGGCGCGCGGTCACGGCCGGTGAGCCCGGCCCGGATCCACGTCCAGTCGAGGGAGCGCACCAGCCCCTCGCTCTGGGCCAGGTCGATGAACTGGCCCTCCCCGGTCCGCGACCGGTGGTGCAGGGCGACCAGCGCCGCGTTGGCGGCCAGCAGACCGCCGAACCAGTCGCCGATGAAGATGCCGCACAGGATCGGGGGACGCCCGGGGAAACCCGAGATGCCGATCATGCCCGACACCGTCTGGGCGACGGCGTCGTACGAGGGACGGCCCTGCGCGAACGGGCCCCACTGGCCAAAGCCCGAGTCGGCGACGTAGATCAGCGCCGGGTTGATCTCGCACATGTCCCGATAGCCGATGCCCCAGGTGTCCAGCGTCCCCGCGCGGAAGTTCTCCACCATGATGTCGGATTTCGCCGCCAGCTGCTTGAACAGTGCCTTGCCCTCGTTGGAGTGCAGGTCGATCCCCACGTGGTACTTCGAGTGGTTCTCCGCGAAGAACCCGAGGGACGCGTTCTTCCAGAACGTCCCCTCCGGCGTCACGAAGCGCATGGTGTCGCCCCGGGGCGGCAGCTCGACCTTGACCACCTCGGCCCCGAACTCGCCGAGGAAGTCGGCGGTCGTCGGGCCGAGGACCAGCGTGGTCAGCTCCAGCACGCGGATACCCCGGAGGGCCTCGGGCTTGTCGAACACCTTGGAGTGGTCAAAGAGCTGGCCGGTCCACTCGAAGTAATCCACCGTGCGTTCTCTCCGTGTCGCTCAGAGCCGATCGGTCAAGTCCGACGAGACGAAAGCCGCAGCTATGATAGCAAACGGGGGCGGTCCCGCCGAGCCCAAAGCTCCACGGGCGGCGGGCTGACGACTCATGAGTACGCCGCCGCCCGGAGATGTGGCGCCCGGCACGGTACCGACGGATGGGCGTACGGCCCGGTTGATCCACCCGGTGTGCCGAGCGACGTCAACCGCCGTGGTCAGGCTGACACGGGCCCGTCCCGGGCGGCGTCCGGCGGAGGCCGCCGCGCGAGGGACGCCG